>JABAZA010000025.1 GCA_018608725.1 Flavobacteriaceae bacterium | reverse complement strand
CGTGTTTGTGTTGTCAAAATTGATATACTGATAATAATCTCAAACAATAAACACTCCTAAAATTAGGGGTGTTGTTAGCATAAATAAATCAATGGAAGATATTTTGAGGGAGGGTAAGTTTTGAAATTAATCTCAAAACTTTATCAAAAGTAAGGAAATCTAATTGATTTTTACCAAAAAAAAAACTAACTTTGAATTTATGCAAATTAGTCAGTACATAAGCGATTTACTTTACCGCTACGAATGCGTAACACTCCCTAACTTTGGAGCGTTTTTATCGCATCCTATATCGGCAAGAATTAATGAGGCTACAAGTGATTTTTATCCGCCTCAAAAACAACTGTCGTTTAATGAACAGCTTCAATCTAACGATGGCCTTTTGGCTTCCTATATTTCAGAACTAGAAAACATAAGTTTTGAGGGGGCTACTCGCAAAATTGAGCAACAAGTTTCTCAGTTAAAGTCACGCTTAGAAAAAGGCAATACGGTTAAATTCAATCATATTGGAGAATTAACATTTTCTGAAGAAGGTAAGCTCTTGTTTGTACCGTCTGACAGTTTGAATTATATGACCGAAGCTTTTGGCTTGGCTTCTTTTGTATCCCCTTCTGTGGAACGACAACCTCATCAAACTGTAGTTTTGACTCCTAAAAGACGTACATCTGCTATCTACATGAAATATGCAGCCATGGCACTACTTACCCTTGGCTTAGGAGGCTCTATTGGATCTAACTTATACCTCTCTCAAATTGAACAACAAAACAGTATAGCACTTAACAATGCCAATGCTACCTTAGACACTAAAATACAAGAAGCTACTTTTGTAATTAATAATCCCTTACCTGCTGTAATGGTGAATTTAAAAAAACAAAGTGGCAATTTTCATATCGTTGCTGGAGCATTTAGAGTGAAAGCAAATAGCGAACGAAAATTACAACAACTGAAAGCGTTAGGCTTCAGTGCGCGTTTGATTGGTGTCAATAGATACGGATTACACCAGGTAGTCTATGAAAGTTATGAGACTCGAAAAGAAGCAGAAAAAGCGTTGTTCAAAATTAGAAAGTCACAAGATCGTGCCGCATGGTTGTTGATAAAAGACCTTCCATAACTCATTTCATTTTTTAACGCTCAATTTGGTACAGGCTTCTGTACCTTACATACTTATACATTAACTTATGAAAACTAAACACCCACAAGCCTCAAAAACAATTATGACTGACTTGGTTTTGCCTAGTGAGACAAATGCAATTCACACGCTTTTTGGAGGCGAGCTTTTGGCACGAATGGATCGCGCTGCTAGTATCTCTGCACAACGACATTCTGGGCAAATAGTGGTAACTGCATCTGTTAATCATGTGGCATTTAAACATTCCGTCCCTTTGGGAAGTATAGTCACCGTTGAAGCTAAGGTATCACGTGCTTTTAAAAGCTCAATGGAAGTATATATCGATGTTTGGGTCGATGATAAGACCACCAAAAGATCCGTAAAAGTAAATGAAGCTATTTTTACATTTGTCGCAGTAGATGACAAAGGAACTCCTGTAAAAATCCCACAATTAGTTCCTGAAACAAAAGAAGAAATTCAACGTTTTGAAGGTGCCTTAAGACGCAAACAATTGAGCTTAGTTTTGGCAGGGAAAATGAAAGCGCAAGATGCTACAGAACTAAAAGCCCTTTTTAGTTAAACGATTATAAACGGTAAATCCACTGTGAAGGATTTTGGGTTGCACTGTCTTTATAAATCCCAAAACTAAGGATGGTTTCACCAGATGCCTTATTCGTAATCACTTCACCAATGACTTGTTTTGTCTTCACCTTATCCCCTTTTTGGACATAAAATTTAGACAAGTTTTTGTAGACTGTAATATAATTTCCATGTCTGACCATGATGGTATTGTTTCCATTTTTTGGAGTCATAATTCCCTGTACAACGCCTTCAAACACTGCACGAACCTCGGCTCCTTTGTTGGTTGCAATACGGACTCCGTTGCTTTTAATCGTTAACGACCGATCAATTGGAGATGGGTTATTTCCATAGCGTAATTTCACAACACCATTGGTCACAGGCCACGGAAGTTTCCCTTTGTTAGATGTGAAATTCGCGGCTAAAATCTTTTGCTCTGGAGTCAATGAAAATACTTTTGATTTTGACGATTTCCCTGCTTTTTTATTAGAGGCCGCAATAGCCGCTTGAATAATTTTACGAATTTCTTTATCAATTTTATTAGACTCCCGTTGTTTGGCTTTTAACTGTGTTGTAAACTTGGATAGATTGTTTTTTATATCGGCTATTAATACATTTTGCTGTGCACGTTCTTGGTCAAGAATAGACTTTGCCATCCTATTTTCTTCAATAAGCTTTTGTTTATTCTTTTTTTGTTTGACAAGTTCAATGTTAAGTTGCTGCATTTGAATGGTTTCTTCTTTGATCAAAGCCGCTTGGAGTTTTTGATAATCCGCATATTGTTTTATGTATTGCAAACGTTTATAAGCCTGTTGAAAATTAGTGGACGAGAGTAAAAACATGAGCTTACTTTGATCGGCTCGACTCTTGTAGGACTTGACAACCATCTTCGCATAATCATCCTTCAAAGATTTGAGTCGCAATCTTAGTTTAGAGATTTTGGTCTGATTGCTATTGATTTCACGCGTTAATAAATTGGCTTGTTGATTGGTAATACTGATGAGGTTTTTTCTAACTTTAATCTTAAAATCCAAGTCTTCCACAACAGACAGTACGGATTTTTGTTCTTTTTTGCCTTCAAATAACAATACGCCAATTTGTTGAATTTCACGGGTCAGTTCACGGCGTCGCTCTTCTAATTCTTGTTGCTTCTTACTTTGAGAAAAACTACTAATATGCAGCATTAACGTGAGTAAAAAGACTGTTAAGGTAAAAGGTGTATAGGTTAATTTCATTGTAATTCAATAGCTTTATATCCTTTTGGAATATTAAAAGGAAAACGTAAAGATTGATTCAAACTTACGGATTTTATGTTTAAATTTAAAGTTGTTTGCTCATTCGTGTTGGTGGCAGTGATGTTCATACTTTCAGGAAGAACCAATCCCTCTACTTTTTGATAGGATCGGTACTGAATTTTTAAGACGTTTTGTTTCAATGATTGGCTTAATAATTGAGCGTCCAATTTAAAATAGCTAGGGTTGATTAAATATAAAAAATCAAAAAGAGGATTTTCTCGTTTAGCTGTTAGCATATACGAATTTGGATGGATATTCTTTTTAAACTCTTTAGGGTTGATGTCAAAAATAGCTTCTCCTAGGAGTAAGTTTTGAAGGTTTTCAAACTGAAGTTCAGTGCCTAAAAAATTACTGATTAAGGTATAATCTCCATCAAAATAGGTGTTGTCTAATTTGTTATAAAAACGCACGCGATCGGGTGTGATTTTGACGCGTACCATATTCAGTAATGCATTGATCCAAATGGTTTTATCATGTTCCATTCGCAGTGTCAAAGTATGTGCTTCTGATCGGTCGCCTTGAGTGTACTCTACTTTTAGTCGGCCTTGTAGGGTGTTGAATTCAGATTGTGATTTGTTGTGTTTTTTAACGATTTGCTTCACGGACATTTTTGGGTCTAAGATCTTATTAGACTGCATAGTTTTTGTGGTTTTACATCCTAAAAAAAGGAGTCCAAAAATGGTACTGTATATAATTTTTTTCACTTGTGTCATTGATTATTTTCTAATGCCATTGCTTTATTAGTAAACGTTTGAGCTGCCTCAATATTACCTTTTAACCTAAAAGCAGTGCTAAGTTGCTTATAAAAATCGTGTTGTAATTTTTTATTATCATAAATATAATCCAATCCCATTGAAAGGTTTTCAATGGCTAAATCTAAGTTATTTAGTTGTCTGTTTGCAGTGCCATTGACTAAATATAAAAGAGGTTGAGAAGGGTATAATTCCATCTGATTGTTGGTAAATAGTACGGCCGTTTCAAACTGGTTGGTTTCTAAGTACAAAAGGGCTAGGTTTTTAATGATTGTAAAATTATCGGGGTCGAATTCCAATGCTTTTACATAGGAGGAAATCGCCTTTAAATAGGCCTTTTGATTGTAATAATAATCGCCCCATTCTAAATCGGAACGGCTTGGCGTGTTTTCACTGACCGAATTTGTAACCTCCAACAATGCAGATTCATATTCTGGAAATTCTGTTATAAAATTCATAAAATCGTTCAGCACTTTCACTTTAAGGCTGGGCAAAACAACGGTACTTGTTGTGACAATTTTCATGGAGGTGATTGCCTTTTCATAATCCTGAGCATCTAAATAAAATTTATGCAAGGCTACATGAACCAAATGCGATTTTGGATGTTGCTCTAAAAAGGCTTCAGCGGTCTCAAATGCTTCTTTTTTTTGATCTAAATTGCTGTAAGCATAAATGAGATTCAAAAAATTAGTGGCGTCTTCAGGGGTTTCTTCAAGGCGTTTTTTAAGATGATGAATACGCTTATTTTCATCTCCACTTAAATCATATAGTTGGTTCCGAATCTTATCTCTAGAGGCCTTTATCCCTAGCGTTTTATCTAAATCATCCAAAACGTCTAACGCATCGTCATAGCGTCCAGCCTCTAGATAGAGGTTCACTAGGTCTTGTTTATAGTCTGGGTGCTGCGTCAGTAAAGGTTTAAGCGCTAAAATCGCATCTTCAAAACGGTTTTGCTCTATATACAAATGATACAAACTTTCTTTGTACCAAAAATTACCCTCGTCTAAGGCAATCGCTTTTTGAAAATTAAATTCTGAGTTTTCAAATTGTTTCAATTTAAAATAGTTGGTGCCTAACTCATGGTAAACAACCGATTCGGTTGGATTTAACGACTTACAAAGTACTAATGCGTCGATTGCTTTGGAGTAATTTTCGAGTGCTTTTTGTTTTAATGCTTCAAAAAAATAATTTTGAAATTTGACATGGGTACTGTTATTTGAAGCCGACAAGAGCGAGTCGGTCTCAACTTGTGCTTGCGTCCCAAACGAACTTATTAGGAGGCTAAGTGCTACAAAACCATGTTGTACTTTGTTCATTATTTTCCAGTACTTCCAAACCCCCCTTCTCCTCGGGAGGTTTCGTTGAGTTGATTGACTTCGAGCCAAGTTGCTCGTTCGTGTTTTGCAATGACCAATTGCGCAATGCGTTCACCATTTTCAATTTTAAAATCGGTGTTGGATAGGTTCACCAAAATGACGCCTATTTCACCACGGTAATCTGCATCCACAGTTCCAGGGCTGTTCAAAACTGTGAGTCCGTGTTTTGCTGCCAAACCACTTCGTGGGCGTACTTGTGCTTCAAACCCTACGGGGAGTTCAATAAACAACCCTGTTTTAATAATGGCACGTGCTAAGGGTTTCAAAATAACGGCTTCTGAAATATTGGCCCGAAGATCCATTCCTGCAGAGGCGCCTGTTTCATATTCAGGAAGTTTATGTTCGGATTTATTTATAATTTTAATTGTCATGGGAAGGTTTTAAAAATTGTTTGATGGTGGTTTTTTCATTGTTCCAAATAATGAGCAACAAGAGTCCAATAAGGGCAGACCCTATGAAATACTGGGTTCTAAATTGATAAAATGATAGGGCTGATAGTCCTATGGAAAGGACTAAATAGAGGCTTATTTTTTTTATATTATAAGGGATTGGATAATGTTTACGTCCAAAATAATACGAGAGCAGTGTCATGGAAACATAAGCCGATAAGGTTGCCATAGCAGAAGCCATATAATTAAATGAGGCGATAAACATTAGATTTACCAAAAGAGTTATTCCTGCACCAATAACCGAAATGTAAGCTCCAAATTTCGTGCGGTCCGTGATTTTGTACCACACAGATAGATTGTGATATATTCCGAGAAAAAGATAGGCCAGTAATAAAATTGGCACCACTTTCATCGCCTCCCAATAGGCTTCGTTTGGGATGAGAATAATTTTTAAAACATCGACAAAAACTACGACGACCAATAGAATAAGCGCTCCACAGATCACAAAAAACTCCAAGGTTTTTGCATAGTTTTTGGTGGCATCCTTGGTTTTGGATTGACTAAAAAAGAAGGGTTCAATTCCCAAGCGGTAGGCCGTTGCAAACAACATCATAAACAGAGCGAGTTTGTAACAGGCGGAGTACATCCCAACAGATGTTTTGGCAATGGACTCCGGAAGAAGACGTTCTAACAGCACCCGATCAAAGGTTTCATTAATGGAGAAAGCCACCCCAGCCACCAAGACTGGCAGGGCATATTTCAGCATTTTTTTCCAAAGTACTGTATCTACTTTAAAGTTGATTTTAAAGTAAAATGGCAAAAGAATCAGTAAGGTAACCCCACTCGCAATGAGGTTGGCAATGAAAATATAACTGACTTCAAAATTGTCAACATAGATGGAATCCCAAAAACTGTTGCCAACAGACAGTGCTTTTAAATAGAGGAGTAAAAAGATGTTCAGCCCTAGGTTGACAACGACGTTGGTTAGTTTAATAACTGTATATTTTACCGGTTTCCCATAGGCTCTGAGAGCGGCAAATGGGATAATGACCAAGGCATCTAAAAACAAAATCCAAACCACCAGGCTAATGTAATTGACATGAATATGTGTGATGTCTGCGATCTGTTGTTTAAACAGCAGCCCGAGTGCTAAAAACCCTAGAGAGGATACCAAAATTGAAATGGTGGCGGTGCTTAGAACGTTTGCTTTCGATGATTCTTTATTAAAAAAACGGAAAAAAGCGGTTTCCATTCCATACGCAAGGATGACGTTAAACAGTACAAAATAAGCGAAAACGATAGACACATCTCCGTAATCCGAGACGTTTTGTAGCACGGATTTATCGGTATGTAAACGCACCAAAAGAAAACTCAACATTCTTGGAACTACCGTTGCCAGTCCATAAATGAAGGTTTGTTTGTATACTGTTTTTAGGACGCTCACGGCTCTCTTATTTTATCCCATAAAAATACACATTTTAACGAACAATCTATAATTGTTGTTCAGCGGTTTTTTGGCGCTGCGGAAGGATAGGCAATCGTTTCGCCTTTTTTAAGGTTGGAAATTTTATAATAAAAACGGTTGCCATTGATTTGATAACTGATGACACAGGCATTTTGTGGGAGGTTAAAAGGAGACGTATCTTGTTTTAACTCCATTTTGTTATTGTATTCGTCCTCTGGGTTGGAACTCATTATAAGGTCTTTTTTGTGATTGGAGAACTGTTTAAACCGACCTATAAGTAATTTGTCTCTTGTTTCTACCGCAGTTTTTAGACCTCTAAAATGGAGGCTGTCAATACTGATGTTTCCATTTTCTTTGAGGGGCAAAAACACATTTATTCCTGAGCCACCGCCATTAACTCCTGCAATCCACGAATTGAAATAGGGTGCTGAAATTTCTAAAGGTGCAGTCGATTGGAATTGTATTGCCGATTCTTTGGAAGTTTTACAATTGACCATACTTAAAAAAACAAAGCCTAAAATAAAAGCAGATATAAGTTTCATGTGTCTGTATCTATTGTTTTTAAAAGGTCACATGCTGCCTGCCTGCCGCAGGCAGGTTCGCTATTAGTCATTCTTTTGGATGGTCCTAATTTTCGCATGCTCGTTTCATGTGTTTGAATTTATACTCATAAACATACGGATTTTAATTGAGTTTGAAATGAAACAACTTTTATGCCATAAAAAAGCCTTGCAATGCAAGGCTTCTAATTTTATAATTTTACCAAAGGTCAATCCTATCCATTCAACGCTTCTGCCCCACCAACAATTTCAAGAATTTCATTGGTAATCGCTGCTTGACGTGCTTTGTTGTAGGTCAATTTAAGCTGATCTCTAAGCTCAGTGGCATTGTCTGTTGCTTTGTGCATTGCGGTCATTCGTGCGCCGTGCTCACTTGCAAAACTATCGCGAATGGCTTTGAATAATTGTGTTTTTAACGACTTTGGAATCAAGGTTTCTACAATCTCTTCTTTAGATGGCTCAAAAATATAATCGAGGTTTGTATTGGTATCGCCTTCTAGGGGTTCAATTGGTAAAAACTGCTCCGTCATGATTTCTTGGGTCGCAGCATTTTTGAATTTATTATAAATAATTTCAATTTTATCAACGGCTTTGGACTCAAATTTTTCCATGAGCATCTCTGCAATTTCAGCAACATTATCGAATGTTAACTCATCATAAACAGCACTTTGATTAGAAATAACCTCGAAGTTTTTTGAGAGGGCATCATTTGCTTTTTTACCAATGGCCACAACTGATACGTTAGCATCATAACGTTCCGCAACTAAATTCGCTTGCTTAATAATATTAGAATTAAAGGCGCCACACAGACCTCTGTTTGAGGTTATGGCAACAAGAAGTACATTTTTTATTTCGCGTTGTTCTGAATATTTACTTCCAGAATCGGCGTCTAAAGTGGCACTCAGATTTTGTAAAAGCTCTGTTAGTTTATCCGCATACGGACGCATGGCTGTGATGGCATCTTGTGCTTTTTTCAACTTAGCAGCCGATACCATTTTCATAGCACTTGTAATCTGCATCGTTGAGGATACGGATCCTATTCTATTTCGGATTTCTTTTAAATTTGCCATAGTTCAAGTTATGAGTGC
>JABAZA010000004.1:32424-47628 GCA_018608725.1 Flavobacteriaceae bacterium | reverse complement strand
CGTTCTGCTTGTGTTATATTTTCTATAGATTGAGACTCAACTTGAGAGACACAAAACAATATAACTATTAAAAAAAATATCTTTCTCATTGTCTATATTAATTAAATAATTTTTTAAATAGTTTTAATTTACGACTCATGGTATCCACTAGTGTATTGTATCGATTCAATTCCGCTAGATTGACCGTTTCATCTGGGTCGATTGAGTGATCGTATAGCATACACTGAATGCGATTTGAATTCAAAGTCCATTCAGTATAAAAATAGTTATCTTCAATAAGGGTCTCCCCTTTTTGCCAACGTGCAAGTGCCGTAGTCTTGTATATTTTATCTGGATTTTGCAGGCTTGAAACAAGTGAATTCCCTTGTAAATGCGAAGGTTTTTCGCCTTGGGTTACATTACAAAGCGTTGGATACAAGTCCACTAATTCTGCAATGGAGTTGGTTTTTCTATTTTTAGGAAATTCAGGAGCACTGATTATTAATGGAACTTGTAGAGCCACTTCAAAGTTACTGTGCTTTGCCCACAAACCGTGGTCAGATAAGCTCCATCCATGATCCCCCACTAGAACAATTACTGTATTCTCACGAAGTCCCAGTCCATCTAAAGCTTTGATTACGCGTCCAATTTGGGCATCAACAAAACTCACACTTGCATAATAACCATGAATCAGGGTTTTAGCTAAATGTTCGTCAATAGGGCCATTCTTTGGAATGTCTTTATAATGTCTCAACTCACCCCATTTGTGATTGGCGATTTTTGGTGCTGTTTCAGGAAACGTAGATTGTTTTGGTAATTGAATTGAATCTATATCATAGAGATCCCAATACTTTTTTGGAGCGGTAAAAGGTAAATGTGGTTTTACAAATCCAACCGCTAAGAAAAAAGGGGAATTATCCGATTTTAATTGCTTTAAATCTTCAATAGTTTTATCTGCAGTTTGAGCATCAAAATAAACCGAATCATCAACATCTAACATTTCATATGCAGCCGCTGGTTTTTTATTTATGTTTAAACTTCGGTTTTGGGGGTCTTGATAGTTTCTCCAACTCACATCTTCGGGGTACCATTCTTCATCCCATGTTTTAATGTCATTTTTTAGATGAGTTATTT
Source organism: Flavobacteriaceae bacterium (assembly GCA_018608725.1). Taxonomy (GTDB): domain Bacteria; phylum Bacteroidota; class Bacteroidia; order Flavobacteriales; family Flavobacteriaceae; genus Hel1-33-131. The sequence continues at coordinate 46,515 of JABAZA010000004.1, read as the reverse complement.
TATTGTTACTGATAGTCTGGTAGCCTCTTTTATTAAAATAATCAACCATATGTTCGATATTTGATCCAGCCGCACTTACACTGGCGTAATACGTCAAAAACCTATCCGCAGTAGGTCTAATCCCCGATAACAAACTGGCGCGTGAGGCGCCACATACTGGGACATTACAATAGGCACGATTGAAGGTCACACCCTCAGAAGCTAAAGCATCAATATTTGGGCTCTTGATATGGGACTGACCATATATATTTAACTCTGGTCTAAGGTCATCAACCATAATAAAAAGAACGTTTCTTGGAGGCTCTTGAATTTGTGCTGAACTTTCAACTATAAAAGTCAATATCAGAATGTATTTAAACCATTTATTCATCAACATTTAGTTTTTGATTCACTGTTAAAGTTGTTGCTTTCAAATCTATTTTATCAGACGAAGACCCAACCATTATTGAAAAATCTCCTGGTTCTACACAATAATTCATATTGATATCATAAAAGGCCAAGGTATTTTTATCAATTTCAAAAGATACTTTTTTAGATTCTCCTTTCTTAAGAAAAATACGTTTGTATCCTTTAAGTTCTTTCACAGGACGAGTAGCACTACTTATTTGATCTCTGATATACATTTGTACCACTTCGTCGCCATCAAAATCTCCTGTGTTTTTTACCTCAACTGAGACTGTGACAGTATCATTCGAACTTAAAACTGATTTTGATAATTGAGGCCTTGAATATTTAAAAGAGGTATAACTCAGTCCAAACCCAAACGGGTAAAGTGGTGTCTTTTTTTCAAAAGCATATTTATGAAAATACGCTGACGGTTTATGGTTATAAATCATTCTCAACTGTCCTACGTTACGGGCTATTGTAAGTGGCAGCTTACCACTTGGATTTACAGCTCCAAATACAATTTCTGCCACAGCTTGACCTCCCAAAGATCCAGGTTCCCATGCTTCTAAAATTGCAGGTATATTATCTTGTAACCACGGTTCTGAAATCGGTCTTCCATTAACTAAAACGATAATAACCGGAGTCCCGGTTGCTTCTATAGCCTTAACTAATTTTAGCTGCTTTCCTGGTAAATCCAAGGCAGCCCTTGCCATATTTTCTCCTGCGGTTTTATCTTTCCATCGATAACGCATGGAGTTGTCGCCAACAACAACAATAGCATAATCCGATTCTTTGGCTTTATTGGCAGCCTGGCTAATTGCCTGATCTTTAATTTTTCTAATATTTTCGCCAGAATCAAAGAATTCTACAGAATACCCTTTTTCAGTGGCAATGGTTTGGATTCCTTCAAAAATCGTTGTTACATTATCATCGGGTTGAACTGCATGCCAATCGCCTAAAATAGTCTGATTATTAGCATTGGGTCCTGTTACTAAAATACGTTTTGAACTTTTGGATTTAGGTAATGGTAAAATTCCATTATTCTTCAAAAGGACCACTCCTTTTCGAGCAGTTTCCAAAGCAATTTCTTGGTGTTCTGGAGTAAATATTTTTTCAGGAATTTTGTCTAAATCAACGATGCGATTTTCAAAAAGTCCGAGTTTAAATTTGGCGGTCAAAATTTTACTACAAGCATCATTAACACGATCTTCAGATAATTTACCTTCTTGAACAAGAGCGATAACAGCTTCGGGGAATTTTACGCCATGCATATGCATGTCCATACCGGCATCAACTGAAAGATAAGAAGCCTCTTTTAAGCTTCCTGCAACATGATGTAGAGTTTCAATGCGTTCAATATCCATCCAATCACTCACGAAAAATCCTTTAAAACCCCATTTATTTCTAAATAAATCGGTCATCAACCAAGAGCTCATGTGACATGGAATTCCATTGAGTTCGTTATGCGCAGCCATAATGGAGTAAACCCCAGCATCAATGGCTTGTTTGTAGGGTTTCAAATGAACTTCTTTTAAGGTACGCATAGAAACATCCATAGGAGCTGCATTCAGCCCATTAATAGATTCACCACCAGCAATCATATGCTTAGCACATGCAATAACTTTCTCTGCCCCAGTAAAATCATCCTGCTGAAACCCCCTTATCATAGCTGCCCCCAAGTTTCCAACCAATAAATGATCCTCGCCAAAGGTCTCACCCACTCTGCCCCAACGTGGATCGCGCAGCACATCTATGTTTGGTGTAAATGTCCAATGAGATCCTGTGGCACGCATTTCCTTGGCAGTTTGTTTTCCAATAACTTCCAGAAAATCATCAGACCAAGTTGAAGCCAAAGTTATTGGTGAAGGATATACAGTACTACCTGAAACCAATGCATTGCCATGTATCGCATCAATCCCAATAAGTACAGGAATCTTAAGTCTAGACTGCAAAGCAAGATCCTGTAATAAATTTGACTCCTCAGGGGTTAAAACATGTAAAAAAGATCCAATTTCTCCTCGACGAGTCATTTCGGCAACATCGTCACTAAAAAGTCCCTTATAAAATCCTTGGGCATCGTTTGAATGTAGCTCCTCTTCAGTCAAATTTTTCTCTGCTTGTCGCATATGATCCAAACCAACAAATTGATTCATTTGATAAACTTTTTCTTCCAAGGTCATCCGCCCCATAAGATCCTCTACACGATCTTCTACATTGATGTTTGGATTTAAATAAATTGGAGTTTCATTTTGAGAGTTTCCTAGAAACATACTCAAGATGAAAACAATAGCGATGTTTGTGTTATAATTCTTATTCATTATTTATTAAGGCATTTTTTATGACATTATAAGCTGGTGTTGGATTATAATTTGTATCATAAATAGATTGAAAATAAATGGCTGGTTTTTTTAATCGTTCACCCATGTCCCATAGGTTTAAAGTGACTACGCCAGAGTTCACTTTAGATTGTAAGATATTAACTATTTTTTGATAGATAACAGCTTGCGTCTGAAATTCTTGATCTAACTTTGATTTATCAGTAACTTTATAGTCAAGTTCAGTGACATGAAAATCCAAGTCATTAGCGTGAGCCCAGTCAATTAAATCTGATAAATCCTTTAGTGCTTCATCTGTTTTTTCAATAAAATCTCCCGTGGTTTTGCTTAGTTTTAAATGCCCCTGCCAACCAATTCCATCAACTCTCAGTCCTTTACTTCTTAGGTATAGAATGGTTTCTTTTAACCTATCCCACATAGGTTTTTGCATGCCCGCATTTTGATTGTAAACCAATTTAACATTGGGAGCATATTTGGTTGAAATTTCAAAGGCTTTGACAATATACTTCGGAAAGCCGTTCTCATCGAGTCCCATGGTCAGCCAAGGATTTTCCCAACGATTTGTTCCTGGTTTTGGACCAAACCAACTACCGTCTGGAAGAATCGTTTCATTAACCACATCCATATACTTTACAATGGGCTCTTCGTTATAACGTTTCGCAGAAGCAGTCATAAAGTCAATCATTACACCCTCCAATTCTTCTGCTGTTCTATGGTCCTCTTTGGCCCATCTTGAGGCTTGTGGACTGATTGGTCCATGAATTCGAACAGTAAGATTATTTGCTTTTGAAAACTCAAGAAATTCCTCTATTCGATCCCATTGCCAAACACCAGGCTTTGGATAAACTCGCTGCTGTTTAGCAGCATTTGCAGGCGTTAAGAATTTAAAATCTTTCAAAAAAAGTTCTTCTTTTTTACCCCCTAATTCATGATGATTTAGAGTCGCTCCTATATGTAATTTATTCTTAGAAACATTTACTAAATCTTTCATAGGAATATCACTTTGATTGTTGAAAAAATTTGCCGCTAATTTCTGAAATCGTTTTATTAGATTGGCCGAGTTTTCTTCATTAGCAAGGTTAACAGTCTCTTTTGGATCTTGTTGATAATCGTAGAGTTCTTCAGCAAAAATATCTTCTTCAAAAATAGGGTCTGTACTTTTCTTACCATTGAGCCACACAGTATAGCGGTAGCGGTCGGTTCTGAAGCTATACCCTGTTTTTTTAGCATTGGTCCATTGACTAACAGCATATGGTTTTATTGATGTTAATTCTCCTTTAATCAATGGCATTAAATTAGTTCCGTCTAATTTTTCTGGTATTTGCAAACCGGTTGCAGCGCAAAGGGTTGGAAAAATATCTAGAAATTCAGTTGGAGATTCTATTTCTACTTTTTTATGAATTCTAGGGTCATAAATAATGAGAGGTGAACGTGTAGCTTGTTCAAAGTTAGAATGCTTATTCCACATCCCATGATCGCCCAAATGCCAACCATGATCGCCCCAAATGACAATAATTGTATTTTGATCCAGTCCAGTTTCTTTTAGCTTATCCACAATTTTTCCAATTTGTGCATCAATAAAACTAGTACTAGCGTAGTACCCATGAATAAGATCTTTTTGGAATTCTTCCGATAGGATCACCCGATTATCGTTAGAGATTTTATAAGAGATTTCTGGAGTAATGTAGGATCTCAATTCTCCAGAACTATGATAGGCAATGCTTGGCCCATTTGATGAATTCTCTTGAAATTCTGCAATATTAAATTTTGAAGTATCGTACATGTCCCAATACTTTTTTGGTGCCGTAAATGGTAAATGAGGACGTTTAAATCCAACCGCCAAAAAGAAAGGCTCTGAAGAGTTTGTTTTAAATTCATCCAAATATTTATTGGCATATACAGCTAAAGCGCCATCCACATAAGCTTCATCAGGAGCATCACTCGATTCAAAAGGGGGTTTGTAGGTATCTCGAAGATATTTTCCTAAATTTTTCACTCCATTGGCTTTTGCTTCGTTTCTAAGTTGTTGGATGTAGGCTTTAATTTCTGGATCTTGATAAAATCCCATAGCTGGTGAACCGTAGTCACTGGGATACTCAAACTTGTGTTCAGGCATGTAAGGAACAGACCAAGACGGTTTATCTCGGGATTTATCAACACAACGCGGATCAAATATTTTACCGAGTCCAACGGTTTTGTAACCCTGATTTTTGAGATATTGTGGAATCGTTATAATATCCGGAACCATGTCTCGCATTTTTGTTTTTAAATCTCTAACTTTTGTGTAATCAGGACGTTTGCCAGTCATTAAACTAGCTCTTGATGGGCCACAAACAGCTTGTTGAGTGTGATTATTTAAAAAAACTGTAGCGTTTTCAGCCAGTAAATCAATATTTGGAGTGTTTGCTAAATCGTCTCCAAAAGCCCCAATAGTTGGTTTTAAATCATCCACAGCAATGAAAAGAATATTTGGGGATGCATTTGAAACTTGAGATAAAGCAATATTGCTAAAAAACAGGTAAAACAATATAAAATTGATTATTTTGATCATGATATAAATTTTGTTAAACAAATTTAATCGTTTTAATAAGTGATATTGTATGAATTATGATGCAAAAACTATCATTAATGAAGAAGTTTAAACTTATTTGTTTGGGGTAAGTTGTAAAATCGTATTTTTATTAAATAAATATCAAACTTTATGACAATTAACCCATTAATTAAACTAGCAGTGGTTTTGTGTCTTGTTTTACAATCTTGTGAAAACAACAAACCAAAAAAAACGACCACACCACAACCCAAAATAGACGGTATGGTTTGGATTCCTAGTGGACTTTTTGAGATGGGTGCTTCTGATAATGATCCAATGGCACTCCGACACGAAAAACCAAAACACTCTGTTCAAATTGATGGATTTTATATGGACATTACAGAAGTTACTAATGCTCAATTTTCAAAATTTGTAGAAGCAACCAACTATATTACAACTGCAGAGCAACCAGTAGATTGGGATTTGATAAAACTTCAGCTTCCACCGGGCACTCCAAAACCTCATGACTCATTATTTCGACCAGGCTCTTTGTTGTTTAAAAAAACAGCCGAGTCGGTGCCTAATTTGTATGATTTTTCTCAATGGTGGAAATGGAGTGTTGGTGCAAATTGGAAAGAACCCGAAGGGAGAGGAAGTAATATTATAGGTAAAGAAAATCACCCTGTTGTTCATGTTTCTTATGAAGATGCTATGTTTTATTGCAAATGGGCAGGCAGGCGTTTGCCCACAGAAGCTGAATGGGAGTATGCTGCTCGAGGAGGAAAAAAAGATAAAATTTATTTTTGGGGTGACCTTACAAACTCACTTTCAAAATATGTAAATAGTTGGGAAGGCGAGTTTCCAGTTGCAAATACACAAGCAGATGGTTTTGAAAAAAGTGCTCCTGTAAAAACATTTCCTCCTAATGATTATGGACTTTATGAAATTTCTGGAAATGTTTGGGAATGGACTAGTGATTGGTATAACATAAATTATTACAATGAATGCTTAAAAAATGGGGTTTCAAAAAATCCTAAAGGCGCAAAAAAAGCTTTCAATCCCAATAATCCGTATATCGATGAAAAGGTTATTCGTGGCGGTTCTTTTTTGTGTAATGCATCCTATTGTGCCAGTTATAGAGTTTCATCCAGAATGGCAACAGACCCAAACACTTCATTAGAACATTTAGGATTTAGAACTGTATTATCTAATTAAATTTTGAAATCATAATTTTAAAAAAAGTGTTTAAAATCAAAACTATACAGACCGAACTGGAAAATGTAATCGTGTTAAAAGACTCTATTTCTGGAACAAGAGCTAGAATTCGCCCAAGTTATGGGGCTAGTCTTGATAAACTGGTCATAAAAAACACAAAAATTATTACAAATCTTAACCCTTTAGACTACAAAAAAACTTACCCTAGCTCAATCTTATTTCCTTTTGCAAATAGAATTAAGGGGGGTAATTATGTGTTCAATGACAAAAATTATAGTTTTTATTGTAATGAGAAAGACGCAAATAATGCACTTCATGGATTGGTTTATAACAAATCATTTGTAGTTGACGAGCTGAAAGCATTTGAAAATCATGCAAAAGTCAAACTTATTTATGAGGAAATGAATCCTACAAATAATTATCCATTTAAGTTTCGCGTTGAACTAGTTTACAAACTGACAAAGAACGCTTTATCTCTAAAAATGAATGTCATCAATTTAGACGAGAAAAAACTACCATTTACGCTAGGCTGGCACCCTTATTTTAAAAGCTACGACTTGTGTCAGAGTTATATTCATTTCAACAGTACAAAAAAAATCAAATGTGATAACAATAATATTGCCATAGGGATTGAGGAATTTAACTCAAAAATGCCTCTAAGCCTAAACAAAAAAACATTTGACGATGCTTTTATTTTGGAAGCTCCAGGTATTGAATTTTCTACCCCAGAATATGACTTGATTTTGACATCATCAGAAAAAGAAAGCTATTTGCAACTATACACTCCAATGAATACGAATGCAATTGCCATTGAGCCTATGACTGGAGTTTCGGATAGCTTTAATAATAAAATTGGATTAAAAGAATTGTCTCCAGGGAAAAATTACAATATTGAATGGGTAGTTAGTGTAAAGCTAAAAACTAATTAACTATTGAGAATACTCAAATTCTCCCCAAAATAGTTCAATTCTAGTCAGCAACCTTCTAATATCAATGTATGTTTGTTTTATAAAAAACACTACTTTTACTTAAATTAACCAATTGACTTATTTTCAGTAAATGAAATATTTAATGTTCGTCCTGTTTAGTGGACTCCTTTTAAATGCCCAAACTGTAAGGATTAACGAAGTTGTTTCATCCAATTCGGTTTATTTTGATGAAGATGGGGACACGCCAGATTGGATAGAACTTCATAATTTTGGTACTCAAACTGTGAATCTTGAAAATTGGAGCATTTCTGATGATTTAAACAATTTGTCTAAATGGAATTTTCCTAACGTTAACATTCCTGCCAATGATTACTTATTGTTATGGGCATCAGATAAAGACCGTGTCCAAATTACTGCATCCAGAACACTCGTCAATCAAGGCGATCTGTTCAACTATCTAATTCCTAACTCAGAACCAGATGCTAACTGGACTCATTTAGATTTCAATGACTCGAGTTGGGATAATGGTTCTTCTGGTTTTGGCTATGCCGATGGAGATGATACTACCCTAATACCCAATGGAACTCTATCTGTATATCTGCGAAAAGAGTTTAGCATCACTAACGTTGATGATATAATTACTTTAATCCTCGATATTGACTATGATGATGCTTTTGTGGCTTACATCAATGGGGTTGAAATCGCACGCGATAACATCAATGGAGCGCCTCCACCCTACAATGCTTCTACAATTCTAGACCACGAAGCTCAGATGTATAACGGCGGTTTACCAGATCGATTTTCAGTGACTGATTTTAGCTCAATTTTAGTTGAAGGAACCAATCTTTTAGCCATTCAAGCACATAATGTAAGTTCCAATTCCTCAGATTTTACAGTCATTCCATTTTTATCGGCTATTTACTCAACAGGAAACAGTTCAGGCATCGATCCACCCGAAATTTTAAATTTAATTGATAACAATACCCTTCATACAAACTTTAAAATCTCAACAACTTCTGAAACGCTTACGCTTTCCGACAATAATGGAACAATTATAGATCAACTTCTTGTAGAAGGGTTAACACCAGACACTTCAATAGGGGTTTCAAATTTTTCGAATAACATAGTGAGTTATTTAACAACAACACCCAATGCTCAAAATGCGGACATTGAATTTATTGGGACTATTCAAAATGAAATTATTTTTTCTGAAAATGGAGGGCTCAAAGAACAACCTATTAGTCTTAGTTTATTTGGCAATGAAACAGGACATGTGATTCGTTATACATTAGATGGAAGCAAACCCAATGCACAGTCTTTAATTTTTAGTGGTCCCATTCAGATAACAGAAAATACCAGCGTTCGCGCACAGATTTATGCCTCAAATTACCTGCCTTCAAAAGTAGAAACGGAGTCCTATATTATTGGAGCGAGCCACGATATTGATGTCTTACTTCTTAGTGCAAATCCTGATGATTTTTTTGATGAAGACAATGGGATATATGTCTATGGACCTGAAGATACTTATCAACCGTGGGATCCCTTTTTCGGTGCCAATTTTTGGGAAGATTGGGAACGCCCCGTACACTTTTCGTTTTACGAAAATAACTCCAATGAATCGGTTAAATTTAACGGAGGTGTAAAAATTTTTGGTGGCTGGAGTAGAGGTCAAAATGGACAGCGCTCACTTTCCTTTTTTGCAAGAGGTCAATATGGTGATTCGAAATTTGAACACTCCTTTTTTGATAATGTTACATATAATGACTTTGAAGCATTTATCATTAGAAATTCTGGTCAAGATTGGTTAAAATCAAGCATGAAAGATATCATGCTTACCAGCTTAATGCGTGGTTCAGAGCTAGATTTTCAAGAGTATAACCCTGTTGCAACATATATCAATGGAGAATATTGGGGGATGTATAATATGCGTGAAAAAATAAATGAACACATGTTGGCTTCCAAGCACAATCTAAACGCCGATGAAATAACACTACTCACAAACAATGCAGAAGTAATTGAGGGTAGCAACCAAGAATACATTCAACTCATTGATTACATCAATTCTAATGATTTATCCAATGAAGCAAATTTTGAGTACATCCGACAAAGAATCGATTTAAAGCAATATGCGCTTTACCAAGCCTCCAATATATTTTTCAATAATACGGACTGGCCAGGAAATAACATTAAATTTTGGAAACACCCAGACACCAAATGGCGATGGATTATGTATGATACTGATTTTGGTTTTGGGCCGTTCTGGAACATCTCTAACTATAACGAAGACACCCTTAGTTTTGCACTATACCCAGACGGACCTGGATGGCCAAACCCTCCGTGGTCAACTTTGTTGTTTCGAAAACTAATTACAAATATTGCTTTCAGAAATCAATTTATCAACCGTTATGCTGACGAATTAAATACACGTTTTTTACCCAATAATGTGACCAACCATATCGATCAAATTTATGCAACGATTGAACCTGAAGTCTTTGCACATTATAACCGATGGAAAGATGATCCTTCAGTTGAGTATGAAGTTAATGATATCTTCGGACACGTTGGGTACTTTATTGATAATATGAAAAGTTTTGGAATCAATAGGCATCCCATCGTTAAAGAACATATTAAACAACAATTTGATCTTCCAAACTTCCACCCTATTACCATTACAAATCTAAACACCAGTGAAGGTTTTGTGGAGGTTAATGAAAACCTACACATCCAAGAAGGAACTTGGACAGGAGATTATTTTGAAACTGTCCCTGTAAAACTCACAGCAATTGCTGAGTTCGGATATGAATTTTCACATTGGAGTGGTAATTTATTTTCAAACAACGAAACCATTGAAGTCGCACTAACAGGTGCTTTTGAAGTAATTCCTAATTTTACATCTACAGAAACCTCAATTCCGATTGTTATAAACGAAATAAACTACAAATCAAGTCCTGATTTCAATGCTGATGATTGGATCGAATTGTACAACCCAAATTCATCTTCTGTTGATCTTTCCAATTGGCAAATTAAAGATAATGATGATACTCACATTTTTACCATTCCTGAAGGAACACAAATTGAAGGAGAAGATTTTTTAATTTTCGTAAAAGATGCATCTGATTTTATCAACGTATTCCCAAACATGAATTACCTAGGTGAATTAGGTTTTGGACTCGGAGGCTCAGATTCTGTTCGTTTATACAATTCAACGGGGACGCTTCAAGATGAAGTAAGTTATGAATCGAATACACCATGGCCTAGCTGTGCTGATGAAACTGGATATACATTAGAGTTGATAACACCTGATTTAGACAATACACTTCCCGAAAACTGGGATTGCATCAACGTAAACGGAAGTCCTAATGCAATAAATAGCGAATCGCTAAATATTGAAGATTATAAAAATAACTCCATTTTAGTTTATCCTAATCCCGTAAAAAGCATCCTTTATATAGGACAAATCAATGATCAATTTGATATTGACGTTTATTCTATTTTAGGTCAAAAGGTAACTTCATCTCGGGCCACAAATCAATTAGATTTAAGCAGATTGGAACAAGGCGTGTATTTTGTGAGAATTAAAACAAAAACCGCTACTATTATTAGAAAGGTTGTCAAGCATTAATTTCAATCTTACAGTTTGTGGTTGATTTAACCTGATGCTATGAGTTGTATTACAGACTTCTATAAAGCTCTCTAAATTAGTTGTTTTTTACAATTAATAAATAGTATATTTGAGTCAATCAAATAACCAACATTAAACACAATTAACATGAAAAAATTAGTAATGGTATTAGCATTCATCCCTTTATTAGGGTGGAGCCAAGTAAAATCAGGGGTAACTTACTCAGAACATCCAGCCTATGATGTGATTACAAAATCTTACCAAATATGGGAATCAGGAACTGAAGCTGAACTAAGAGCACTGTATGCAGAGGACGCCAAATTTTGGGGACCTGGTGACGAGGAACCAAGTAATTTAGACCAAGAAGTAAGTAATATGCTTTGGTGGCAAGAGAACTTTAGCGATATAAAGTTTACTGTTATGGAGGGTGCGACTCCCGACATCATAAAGTATGAGAATGACAAAAAAGGGGCTTGGACTATGGACTGGATGGTTTTCTCTGCGGTAAATAAAAAGAGTGGGGTAGCTATAAAAGCAAACCTTCATTCAAACAATTACGTGACGGACGAAGGAAAAATCACAGTGTCAATAAGTTACTTTGATAGAGAGTCTGCTGGTGCGCAAATTCAAAATTCTTTTGGAATTCATAGAAATGGCCGTGTTTACGATGAACACCCTTTTATTGATACATTGAATAAAATGGTTGCACATTTTGAGGCTGGAGAAATATCTGAGTTGGCTTCTTACTTTTCTGAAGATGCAGATTTTTATCGACTGGGCGTAGATGGAAAATTAAATCTAGAAGAGCGCACTGCTACATGGCATGAAGCAGTAGCAGCAAGCAGCACTCGTGATCTAGAACAGTCAGGATACCCGGACGCTATTTATTATTCAAGAGACGAAGGTCAATGGGTCGTTCTATCTTGGTGGTGGGTAAACAACACCAATGCAGAAACAGGAGAAAAAACTCGTGAATATTTACACATGAGTCATAATTTTAATAGCGAAGGCAAAGTTTCAAGAGAAATTATTTATATGGCTAATTAAAATTTTAAACTCTATATCGTTTCATTTAAAATTTAAAACAATAATCCCGCACAAAGCGGGATTATTGTTTTTATCTAAAAGTTCACAAATAGAATTAATGCTATTTTGTTTAATTTTTAACATAATTTAATGAACAAACCGTCTATAATTACTTTAATTTGTTTGAATTATTTTATTTTCTTAATTTGTTCGTTTTGTTTGAATTATGATAAAAAACACATTAGCAGTAGCTTTTATTTTTCTATTAAATACTCATGTGTTTGCTCAAGGAGAAGCCAATAATTGGTTTTTTGGTGGTGGAGCAGGTCTTGTTTTTGATAATATCAATGGAACCGTTACTCCAACTGCTGCTGCATCACAAACGATAAATACATTAGAGGGCTGTTCTTCTATTTCTGATCCTAATGGGAATCTAAAATTTTATACCGATGGTCGTGATGTCTGGGATGCCAACCACAATATCATGCCAAATGCAAATTACTTTGCAGGTACAGGACTTTTGGGTGATCCTTCAAGCACAAGTTCTGGAGTGATTATTCCCAAACCTGGAGATTTAGATAAATATTATATTTTCACGGTAGATGAACCACATCATCAAAATGCATGGGCATTCCCTAATCAAGGTCCTACAGATATAAATGGAAATCCTACCAGTTTTTATAACGATTCGTTTTCAAGTGTACCCGCAGGCGATGATGGATTTAATAACGGCCTTAACTACTCATTAGTTGATATGACCCTAAACAACGGTATGGGAGATATTGATAGTTCCGAAAAAAATATTCAACTCCAAACCTATGACCCGTTAATACAAGAACATTTAGAATATAAATGTGCTGAAAAGATAACTGCTGTTGAGCATGCTGACGGACAATCCTATTGGGTTTTAACACATTTTGTAGATACGTTTTATGCGTTCAGAATTGATAGCAATGGAGTAAACCTTGCCCCTGTAACTTCTACAGTCGCACCATCTATAAGTGTTTCTGGTTATAGAAGAAATGGTATAGGCTATTTAAAATCCTCTCCAAATGGAAACATATTAGCTATTTCACACAGTCAAAACTCAAACATTGAAGGCTCTAATAGTGGAAATGGATCTGCATGGCTTTATGATTTTGACAAAGAAACAGGACTGGTATCTAATCCACTTCAAGTAGATTCAAATGATAATTTTTATGGAGTAGCGTTTTCACAAAATTCCGAAAAAGTATATTTTTCAAGTTCAAACGGAGTTCAACAATTTGACCTTACATCAGCTGATATTCCCAGTTCTGCCACGAGTATCTATCAAACCTCCTCTGGCTTTATGGGAGCTATGCAATTAGGTCCAGATGGTAAAATTTATATTTGTAACCCAATTTTTGATTTCACATTAGATGTTATTAATGCCCCTAATGAAACGGGAACATCAGTCAACTATGTCGAAGCTGGGCAACAGCTGTCCCCTGGTACAAGTGCTAGTTATGGACTCCCACCGTTTATACAATCGTTCTTAGTTGCTAATATTAGCTATGTTAATGATTGTCTTGGATCCAGTACTGAATTTTATCTATCCACGTCTGAAACTATAGTCAGTTTGGAGTGGGATTTTGGGGATTCTGTAACTTCAACTGACTTAAACCCAACACATGTCTATAATCTCCCTGGAGAATATACAGTCAGTGTAACCATAACTACAACTACTGAAGTTCAAACTTTTGACACTTTAGTGACTATTTTTGATACTCCGACTGCGAATGCTGTGAATGATATTAATGTGTGTGATGATGATAATGATGGTGTGTCTTCTTTTGATTTCAATACTGAGGTGACTCCTGATGTGTTAGATTCTCAAGACGCTGCTAGTTTTTCTGTGTCTTACCACGCTTCTCAACAAGATGCGGATGATAATCAAAATCCATTTTCTAATCCATACATTAACACGCTGACGCAAGAAACGGTGTTTGTGAGAATCGAAAATGTGGATAATACGGATTGTTTTGATACCACAAGTTTTGATATTGAGGTGTTTGATACTCCGGT
>JABAZA010000004.1:0-32324 GCA_018608725.1 Flavobacteriaceae bacterium | reverse complement strand
ATACGGATTGTTTTGATACCACAAGTTTTGATATTGAGGTGTTTGATACTCCGGTTATAGCTGCTATTAATGATTTGCAAAATTGTGATGATGGTGCGGACGGGGATCTTACAAACGAGCAAATGGATACGGATTTATCTCAGTTAAATTCGGTGGTGTTGGGAACTCAAGATACGACCCTGTTTAGCGTGAGCTATCATTTGAGTTCTGAGGATGCAACTACCGGAACTAATGGGTTGCCTCTTACCTATTACAATACTACTGCTTCTGAACAAACCTTGTTTGTAAGGATTGAAAATGTTACAAATACGGATTGTTTTGCAACTCAAGATTTTAAGTTGATTATCAATACAACTCCGACTGCGAATGCTGTGAATGATATTAATGTGTGTGATGATGATAATGATGGTGTGTCTTCTTTTGATTTCAATACTGAGGTGACTCCTGATGTGTTAGATTCTCAAGACGCTGCTAGTTTTTCTGTGTCTTACCACGCTTCTCAACAAGATGCGGATGATAATCAAAATCCATTTTCTAATCCATACATTAACACGCTGACGCAAGAAACGGTGTTTGTGAGAATCGAAAATGTGGATAATACGGATTGTTTTGATACCACAAGTTTTGATATTGAGGTGTTTGATACTCCGGTATTACCTGTAGATTTTGAATACTACCAATGTGATTACTCAAACCCAGGGGATTTAGAAGAAGAATTTGATTTAACAGCTCTTAATGGAAGTATTGCTAACGGACAAGATGTTACCATTACACATTATGAAAGCGAGCTTGATGCAGAAAATGGCACCAACCCTATTACAAATTTATACACGAATACTTCAACGTCACAGACGTTATATGTGCAAATGGTGAGTAATATATTCCCAGAATGTAAAGCTGTTGGCCCCTATACTATTGGTGTCGATCCACTTCCAAATGTGGTTGTAAACGTACCCTTAGTACAATGTGATATAGATAATGTACAAGACGGTATTTCAATTTACAACTTAGAAGAAGCAGCAGAAAATCTTGTGGTGGGAGATGATCCTACAAATTATGCACTTACTTTTCACTTGTCTCAAACAGACTTAGATGCTGGTATAAATGCCATTGCAGATCCAACATCATATGTAAACCTTAGCCCTTTGCAAACAATTTTTGTCCGTGTAGAAAACATTGCAACAACTTGTTACACGACCTCATTTTTCTATTTAGAAACCATTTTTAATCCCATCCCAGATGATGCGGGTTTAATTGTGTGTGACAACAGTGAAATGAATGGCAATGACTATGATGGGCTCGGGTTATTTACGCTAAGTGATGCTAATAATTACATCCTTTCATTAATTGTTGACAACCCAAACAACGATATTACGGACCCAAATCAATTGACAATCGCTTATTATACCAGTGAAATTGATGCTTTGTTAGAGTTAAATCAATTACCAAACCAATATATAAGTGAAGTACCAGATACCCAAACTCTATTCATTAGAGTCGAAAGAGGAAATGATTGTTTTGGTATCAATTCAATCCAATTACAAGTCTTACCAGTCCCTGAATATAACGAGGTTGATGATGAAATTCTATGTACATACACCCCTGGTTCTATTGCAATAGATCTCTCTGATTATGACGCTGCCGTTCTGGGGTCTCAAGATGCAAGCGAAGTTATAATTACCTATCATACGACTCAAGAAGATGCGGATACAGGAGTAAATGCCTTAGTAAGTCCCTATACTGTTTTTGACCAGATCACACTTTTTGTTCGTGAAGAAGTTCAAAATAACGATCCTTCGGTCACAGCCTGTTTTATTTCAAATGTAAATTTTACATTAACAGTTGAACCTCGACCTGAATTTGGAGTTCCAATTCCTTTGATTGTCTGTGACGACGATGGTGTTTTAGACGGGCTCACAACTCTAGATATTTCTGTTCAAACTGAACTTATAGCAGCTGGAATTGAAGATAATATTGTGAGTTATCACCTTTCACAAGAAGATGCAAATTCAGGAAACAACCCATTGGATACAATATATACAACCGTAGTTCCAGATTTACAAACTATTTTTGTGAGAATAGTAAATGATTTGACTGCAATTACAGGATGTTATTCTACAACACCCTTTGATTTAGTGGTGGTAAGCCCTCCTAATGCGATTACTCCTAATGACTTTGAATACTGTGATGAAGATGCCGATGGGTATGGTCTATTTGATTTAACGGAGCTTGATGCCGAAATTACAGGGACTCTATCAAACTTGATTATAAGTTACCATGAAACAGAAGCAGAAGCTCTCAATAATGTGAATGCCATTGTAGGAGATTATTCTAATATTGTGCCCTATCAACAAACCATCTACGTACGTATTGAAGATACTACAATAACAACCCCCTGCTACAGGTATTTAGAATTCCAATTAATCGTTAACGATGTTCCACAAATAGAGCTTAATCCAGAACCTCTAGAAGTATGTGATGACGATACGGATGGGTTTGCAGTGTTTGATCTCTCACTGTCAGATACTGAAATTCTGAATGGCTTAGACCCTTTAGAATTTGAAATTACATACTATGAAACGTTCGTGGATGCAGAATTAAAACAAAATGAACTTCTTACCCCTCTTAACTTTACAAATACAACACCAACTACACAAACAATTTTTGTACGTGTAGAAAATCTTACAACTGAATGTTTTAAAGCGATTGCGTTACCGCTCATTGTAAACCCCCTCCCCGTAATTATTCAACCCGTTCCACTGGAACTTTGTGACGATGCTGTGGCTGATCAGATTACTATATTTGATTTGACTGATAAGAATTTGGAAATTACAAACAGTGATGGAAGTCTAGAAGTGGTTTATTACACAACACTATTAGATGCTGAGAATGCAACCAATGCTATTGCAGACCCCACAACATACACCAATACTGCTATTGGAACTGCAGCAGCAAACCCACAAACATTACATGTTCGAGTTACAGATTTAGATACCGGATGTTACGATCTTACTACCCTAACCATTCGTGTGCTCCCTAATCCTACTCCGAATATGAATCCAGACAACTTAATAGCCTGTGATGATACTAACAGTGGTGATGGAATAGAAGTTTTTGATTTAACAACCTACGAAACTCTTATTGTCAATGGAGAGGGAAATGTTTCTCCAACCTATCATCAATCTTTAGAAGATGCACTGGATGGACTCAATGCCATACCAAACCCAACCAACTACTCAAATACAGAAACTCCTCTACAAACCATATACGTTCGCGTTACTAATGACCTAACAGCTTGTTTTACGGTTTTGGATTTTGATTTAATTGTAAATCCAATCCCAAATGCAATAGCTATTGATGACTTTATTGCTTGTGAACTTAATACGGATGATGTTTATGACTTTGATTTAGAATCTCAAAGCAGTTTAATTCTTGGGGGGCAAGACCCTGCTTTATTTGAAGTCACCTATCATACCAACTTAGCTGATGCAGATTCAGGAATTAACTTCTTAGGAAGTCCATATACCAATATCAGTGACCCTCAAACAATTTATATAAGTGTGGAAAACATAAACACAGGCTGTAGAAACACAACTGTACAATTTAATTTAGCCGTTCATGAAGCAGCACTAGCGAGCTCGCCCTTAGCTGCTTATACCCTATGTGATGACAACGTAGAAACGGATGGAAATCCAACGAATGACCGTGTTCAATTTGATTTATCGACTCAGAACAACTTTGTTTTAAATGGTCAAGATCCAGTAGATTACACCGTTCGATATTATGCAAGTCAGTCCGATGCGGATCAAGCGATTAATGAGTTACCAACCTTATTTGAAAATAGCGTGAACCCACAGCTAATCATCGCTCGAGTAGATAATGACACACAAGTACTGGATAGTTCTGGAACCCTAATAGATAGTTCTATATGCTATGAGACAGCGGAAGTTACTTTGGAAGTAAATCCTTTGCCTGTAGTAGAAATTGAAGACGACTACCTATTGTGTGTTGATTTAAACGGAACAGAAGTGTTATCACCTCTAGTGATTGATACTGGTTTATCAAATACAGAACATACATTTATTTGGAGAGATGCCAGTGGTATGCTTGTAGCTACAAACTCAAATTATGCCCCTGTACAAGGAGGGACTTATACCCTTGAAGTCTTTGATGATACCCTATCAACGCAATGCGCCGCACCTATTGAAACATTTACGGTAATCGAAAGCACACCACCAATCGTTACGGCACAAGTCACTACGGCTTCTTTTGCAAATACTCATGTAATAGAAGCGGTTGCAACTGGACAAGGTCAATATGAATACAGTCTAGACCAAGGACCTTGGGGAGATTCAGGGACCTTTATTGATGTAACCCCTGGGGAGCATCTAGTGACAGTTCGTGATATAAATGGTTGTGGTGAAAGCGAAGCCTTCGTTTATGTTATTGACTACCCTAAGTACTTTACGCCAAATGGTGATGGCTACCACGACAGCTGGAATATCAATGCTGTTTCCAACCAAGTAAATGCAAAAATCTACATCTTTGACCGCTTAGGAAAGCTGATAAAAGAAATCAGACCGTCAGGAACTGGCTGGGATGGCACCTATAATGGTACTCTATTACCATCGAGTGACTATTGGTTTACATTAAACTATATCGACCCAACAACAGCGAACCCAGAAGTATTGAGAGCGCACTTTTCATTAAAGCGCTAAACTGAATTATAAATTAAAAATCATTGCATAAAATAAAAGACATATAAACTAAAACTAAAAAAATGAAATCTAACCAATTACTTAAAAAAAGTCTATTCCTAATACTCGTATTTAGTATTCAATTATTTTCATACTCACAACAAAAAAACTCTAACTCTTTTGAAATCAAAGCTGTTAGTGTTTCTAAAGAATCAGAAAAAAACCTTTCTACCAACTTTAAAAACTATTCATTGTTCACAATTGATACTGAGTCCTTAAACCGATATGTACAAGCAAATCTAAAGAAAGAACTGCGTCTTAATCTTGAATTACCATCAATTGAGAATTTTAATATTGCTTTGCAACAAAACACTATTTTATCGGAAGACTACAAAACAATCATCGCATCTGAATCTGGGAAATTGGTGAATGATGAAATTAAACACTTCACATTTGAGGGAAATATTACCAACGACCCTAATAGTATTATAAGATTAACAATCACAAATGATATTATTCACGGGATTATATCAACCACTTCCAAAGAATATTTTATAGAACCTCTACACTATATTACAGGTGGAACCAACAGAAATACAATTGTTATATATGAAACGAAGGACCTTATTTTAGACCCCTCAATGGGTTGTGGCGTTACCAACTTGCAAAAAATAAATGAGACTGTTAGAAACAACAATCGAAGCCGAGATTTAGGAGATTGTTTTAGAGTTGAAATAGCATTAGCTTCTGATGAATCTTCGGTTGCTGCAATCGGAGGATCTGCTACAGAAATGGAAATTCATAATATCGCACTAATGAATACCGTAGTGCCTTATTTTAAAGACTTTGAGTTCCCTACCAATGTAGAGCTTGTTCTTACAGGCCAATATATTTCAACATCAATCGCCACTGATCCGTACGGTATTGACTGTACTAATTGTACTATTAATGATCAATTAGAACAATTCCGTTCTTGGGCTAACAATGGTGGTTTTGGAGTTTTAAATTATGATCTCGCTCATAACATAACAAATCATTTTCCAACTCCAGGAACCGTTGGTTTAGCATATATAGGAGTTGTTGGGAGTAACAGTTATAAATATGGTGTGAGTAGTCTTAACAACCCTACATGGTTGACTTTTATTCACGAATTAGGACATAATTTTGGGATGGATCACTCTTTTGATTTAGGACAAGGAACCACTGGAGGGTTTATGGACTATGGAGATGGCACATACAATGGCGCATACAGCTGGAACCCACAATACACCTTAGCAGAATTTGAAGCAGAAATTAATAGTGCACCAATAGCTGTATGCAGTAGTATTGGAGCAGCTATTGCTGATTTTGAATCAACTGAAGTAACCTGTATTGGTAATACAGTCGAGTTCAATAATAGATCCTTAGGTGGAGCCACATCCTACTCTTGGACGTTTCCAGGAGGAACCCCATCCACATCAACAGCCATTAATCCTTCAGTTACTTATTCAACATTAGGGGATAAATCAGTTTCTCTAACTGCTACCAACGAAAATGGATCTAGTACTTTGACAAAAAATGTGATTGTTGCGAACAGCCCAAATGCAGCTTCTTGCAGTCCTACCGGGACATGGAACAGCAACTCCAATGATGGCGGACCCACGTCTTTCGAATTAAATACAATACGAAACTTTTCTGGAGGGGTTCAATCCGATGGAGGTTATTACCAAGATTATAGCTGTACAGATAAAACAGTTCTTGAATTAGCAACCACATATACTGTAAATGTTTCACATTTATACCAAGGATCAGAAACAAGTCAAAATGTATTGTATATCGACTATAACAACGATGGTGATTTTTCTGATGCTGGTGAATTGACATACAATGGCACCGATTTATCGTTTACAATCACCACACCAGCATCTGGAGTTGTAGAAAATGAAATCCTGCGTGCACGATTGATCGTTCAGATATTTTCTTCTAGCACTGATCCCTGTTTTCAACCATCGCAAGGATTGGCCCAAGTGGAAGACTACGGAGTTTATTTCCTTAATACTAACAACCTCAGCGTAGAAGGAACTCAAGAACTGTCATTTTCTGTTTTTCCAAATCCCGCTAAAGATGGTGATTTTACCATAAAGATTCCTAATGTAACCGAAGACTCACAGCTTACAATTTATAATTCCTTGGGGCAGTTGGTGTACAGCTCTTCCCTCCCACTAAAAGTCGAAAACAGAATTCGACTAAATAACTCTATGGCAAGTGGCGTATATCATGTAAAGCTATCACAAGGAACTAAGAGAGTAATTAAAAAATTAATTATTCATTAAAATAAGTTAGAGTTTGTAAATGAATTCAAAATGGTAGAACTCTGCCATTTTTGTGACAAATTTATTTTCAGTAGTCTAGTATCAGAAATATTTACTAATTTAGCATTCTTTAAGTAAGAAATGTATCTAAAAAATCAACTTGGTAAAACTTCAGCATCGGTATTGCTTTTATTAGCATTGATACTTCCGACTGCCATTCAGTTTAGCCATATGATTGAAGGGCACGAAAACGATACTTGTAATATCCACATTTCTCACATACACAAATCAGAAAAAAATTGTGAAACATGTGATTTTCAACTTACATCTATAAGTTATGATATTGCTGAATATCCTGACCTACTGCTCACACAAATTTCTGTAAAACTTAGTACAGACTTTACTCCGTTACAATTTCACTACCCTACATTAACCAATACACAACTACGCGCACCCCCTATAATGTCTTAACTAACAAACTCATTCGTTTAATGTTAATTAAGGATTTATGCGCGCGCATGCATTATTGGTTTTGCTGCTATTTAGTAGTAATACAACAATGTCACAAAATTGTGACAACTCACTTTCAGGTAAGGTAACAGATCTTCACGATGGGCAATTGCTCATCGGGGTCACCCTGACTATTGCTGATACTGAACAAACTGTTCAGACTGGTTATGATGGAACATTTACATTTTCAAACCTATGTAATGACACTTATTACATTCAGGTTTCCCACCCCTATTGTCTCACAAAAGGGTTTACTGTAAGAGTTATTGGTGATACCACTAAGTCATTTAAACTAGAGCATCATATTGAAGAACTCAATCAAATTACGATTGAAGGGAGTGCTTATAGCGATAAATCCAAAACAATTCTCGAAAACACGATTGATGATGAAGCATTAGAACGTTTTAGTAGTGGTTCTTTAGGAGATGCTTTAAATAGTCTGAGTGGCGTATCGTCATTGAATACAGGAAACACAGTCGTAAAACCATTAATTAATGGACTTCACAGCAGTCGTGTGGTTATTATCAATAATGGAGTGCGAATGGAGGACCAAGAATGGGGCGCAGAACACGCCCCTAACATCGATATAAACGCTATCAGTAACCTTACGGTCATTAAAGGAGCTGGCGCACTTCAATACAGTGGTGATGCTGTAGGAGGTGTCATTGTTGCTGAAGCCTCCAAAGTGCCAGTAAAAGACAGTTTGTATGGAAAAAGTTTAATGACGGCAGCCAGCAATGGACGTGGATCTTCGTTGAGCTCAAAATTGACTAAAAGTTATCAAAACGGATGGTATGCAACACTGCAAGGATCCTTAAAACGCTTTGGTGACTTTGAAGCGCCTGACTATGTCCTTAGTAATACAGGGATGTTTGAAAGAAGTGCTTCTATGCAAGTTGGTTTTAACCGTTTTGACTATGGGATTGAGGGGTATTATTCAATCTTTAAAAATGAAATTGGTATTTTAAGAGCATCCCATTTGGGTGGTGCTCAAGACCAAATTAGAGCTATTGAAAGCACTATACCACTCACTATTAAGGATTTTACATATAAAATTGATAAACCCAAACAAGATGTATCCCATCATTTAGCAAGATTAAAAGCCTTCAAAAGATTTGATAATTTTGGAAAACTGAGCTTGCAATATGATTTTCAGAAAAATAACCGTTTGGAGTTTGATATCAGGCGTGGAGATGATAGAGAAAAACCCTCTGTAGATTTAGAGTTAGACACGCATACTGTTTTACTAGATTTAGAGTCGAATCTTACAGATGGAATGACACTAAAATCTGGAGTCATGGCACGATATCAAAACAACTTTGCAGCAGCAGATACTGGTGTGCGAAGGTTAATTCCTGATTATCAAATGTATGACTTGGGAGTGTATTTTGTAGCAGATTACCAATTAAGTAAGCAATTGCTTCTGGAAGCTGGGGCACGATACGATTTCACATTTATGGATGTTTTTAAATTTTATAGAACTTCCTTTTGGGAATCACGTAATTATGACCAACTGTTTCCTGAGATTGTGGTTGAGGAATTCGCAACTCAAATTTTATCCAATCCACAACTCAATTTCAATAACGGATCGGCAACATTGGGAGCGACTTACACATTTGCTGAAGATTACAATTTATTTTTCAACTACTCGGTTGCATCTCGAGCGCCAAATCCCTCTGAACTGTTTAGCGAAGGTTTACACCATTCCGCTTCTCGAATCGAGATTGGCGATTTAAGGTTCAATTCTGAAATTAGTCATAAAGTATCATTAACATTACAACGTGATGATGATAACTTTAGTTATTCTGTCACCCCTTACATAAATACTGTTTCAGACTTTATTATTATAGAACCAGTAGATGTTCGGCAAACGATAAGAGGTAATTTTCAAGTGTGGGAATACCGACAAACAGATGCTCAATTATTAGGTTTGGATGTGGACGTATCCTATGCCTTTACTAATAATGTTCGTTTAAACAGTCAGTTCTCCTTAGTCAAAGGCTTCGACCAAACCTTAGACATACCCTTGATCGGAATGCCACCTGTAAACATAAGTAACGAAATTGTATATCAAAACCCTGAATTCAATAACATTCGTCTGTCTTTACAAAGTGCTTATCATTTTAAACAAAATGACTTTCCTAATAACAATTTTGAAGTGTATATACCACAAACAGAAACATACCAAGAAGTTGATATAAGCTCAACTCCTAACGCATACCACTTACTTAATTTTAATTCGAATATCGATATTAACATCAATCAACAATCAAAATTAACGGTAGGATTCAGTATTACAAACCTAATGAATACTTCCTATCGAAACTACCTGAACCGTTTGCGCCATTATGCAGACGATTTGGGCAGAAACTTTTTACTAAATCTTAAAGTCAATTATTAATTAATTCAAAAACATGAAAAATTTAAAAAACATGAGAAATTTAAAATTTTTAACAGCAGCATTAATTGCTAGCTCATTATTTATCGGATGTTCAAAAGACGACGATCCACAACCTGTAAATGAAGAAGAAGTGATCACAACAATGACCGTTACGCTTCAACCAGAAGGTGGTGGAACAGACGTGATTTTAGAGTTCCGTGACTTAGATGGTGATGCACCAGATGAACCAGAAATTACAAATGGTAATTTAACCGCAGGTGTTACATACAGTGGTAGCATTGTTTTACTTAACGAAGCTGAAGAGCCTGCTGAAAACATTACGGAAGAAGTTGAAGAAGAGAACTTAGAACACCAATTCTTTTTTACAGTAGGAGATGGTTTGGATGTCACAACTAGCGGGGAAAATTTAGATGACGAGAACAATATATTGGGAACGACGTTTACATTAACAGCAGGTGCTGTGAGTTCAGGTGAGTTGACATTTACATTAGTTCATGAACCTACGAAGCCAAATGATGGACTTGAGAGTGCTGGTGGAGAAGAAGATATTTCTGTCACATTTGACGTCTCTGTAGAGTAGATTTGAATTAGTCATTATTCATTTCATTTTGAAAAACCTACCAAGCTTGCTTGTGTAGGTTTTTTTTTGTTTATTGTTGAAACGACTTAGTGACTCATAAAAGCAGTCATTAATAATATTAAAACATATACCAATGAAAATCATATCAATTGTACTAGGAGTCCTACTCCTTATTTTTATAGGGGTTCAACTCTTTGCCATAAAAAGTCAAAGGAATATAGAAACCTACCCATATAAAGTCACTAAAACATATGACAGCTTTGAAATACGAGATTATGAACCCACTTTATTTACTTCTGTCAAACTCTCCACTAAAAATTATAAAGAATCCTCTAGTAAAGGATTTTCTATTTTAGCAGGTTATATTTTTGGAGACAATGATAGAAACGAAAAAATTGCGATGACCTCCCCTGTTGCTATGACGTTAGAAGATCCTATAACGATGTTATTTATGGTTCCAAAGAAATTTGAAAAAGAAAAACTCCCCCAACCCAATCAACCACAGATAGTATTTAAAAAAGAACCCGCAAAAACGGTAGCAGCCATTTCCTTTAATGGTTGGGCAGATGATGATAAAATTGAACATTATAAAAAGAAACTAAAATTTGCCTTAGAGAAAGAAGAAATACCCTATACAAACCGATTTTACTTTTTGGGGTATAATGCACCTTACGAAGTGTTTAATCGTAAAAATGAAGTGATTGTAGAATTGTCAAAAGACTAGTTTTCTAAAATATAATATTAAAACTCAACATCGGGAATAGGACTTCCATGCGGATCGATATCGCGTTGGCTTAGCATTTGTTTTACTTTCCTAAAAAATGGAGGACTGTCTATATGCTCAATTTCTTCAGCAATTTCATGAACATTTTTGGAATCAAAACCCATGACTTCGACTAAGAAAGACTCAATGAGGCGATGCTTTGCTAAGATCGTTTTAGCACGCTCTCTCCCCTCTGAAGTAAGCTCAATAGTCTTGTAAGGCGCTGAGTTTACCAAACCCATCGCTACCAGCTTTTTGACCATATTTGAAACAGAGGACTTAGAAATTCCAAACACCACAGAAAGACCTGATACTGAAACTGCCTGACTACTTATCTCAAGTCTGTAAATTTCCTTTAGATAATGTTCTTTTTCTTTAGTTTTTTTCATTAGTTTTGCACTGGTGAACAATTGTTTTTAATTCCTATAAATTTACAAATTTGATCTTAAAACTTAATACTTTTTACATCCTATTTTTTCTTTTTGCAAATTTAGCTTTCACACAAACAATAAAAGGGACTGTTAAAGACCTAGATCAAAATATACTTTTTGGAGCGACTGTTTATAACAATTCAAACAGTAAAAGCACAATTACTAATGAAAACGGGATATTTTCGATAGCATCTCAAAAAGGTGAAAACAAGCTCGTCATTTCGTATGTTGGTTATAGTCCTCAAGTGATTATTGTTGATGGGAGTAGTACAAATCTCGGAACAATCGTACTCAAAAATGATCGTTTAGAAGAAGTTGTTATTTCGGGGACACTTCGCCAAGTTTCAAAACTCAAAAGTCCTGTTCAAATTGAACTCTACAATGCTGATTTTTTTAGAGCCACGCCAAAAGCCAGCTTTTTTGAAGCCATAGAAGGTATTAATGGCGTTAGACCTCAACTAAATTGTAATATTTGTAATACGGGAGACATTCATATTAACGGACAAGAAGGTGCCAATACAATGGTTTTAATTGATGGTTTGCCCTTAGTCAGTGGACTCTCTACTGTTTACGGATTATCTGGAATTCCACAATCACTCATCCAACAAGTGGAAGTGATAAAAGGTCCAGCCTCTACCCTATACGGATCCGAGGCAATTGGAGGCGTTATTAATTTAATTACAAAACTTCCTGAAAATGTAAATCGATTCAATATTGAGTCTTATACTACTTCATGGGGCGAACTAAATATAGATCTTGGTGCTAAATACAAATTAAACAATTCCTTGGGTTTGATTGGTGTTAATTATTTCAACTACTCCAACCCAATCGACTCCAATGGAGATGGGTTTACGGATTTGACATTACAGCACCGAATTTCAATTTTCAATAAAATTAAAACTCCGAAAAACAGTGTTGCTTTTCGCTATTTTTATGAAGACCGATGGGGCGGTGAAATGAACTGGAATTCAGATTATAGAGGCGGCAATCAAGTCTATGGAGAAAGCATTTATACGAGTCGATTTGAAGTATTTGGGAAATACGACCTCTCAGAAAATTTATTTTTACAATACAGCCTAAATAATCACGATCAAAATTCGGTATATGGCACTACTTCCTACACGGCATTGCAAACAATTGGCTTTGTTCAAGGGGTGTATTCAAAAACATTAAAAAATCACTCCCTTTTACTTGGTGCAACTTATAGATACACCCATTATGATGACAATACTCCTGCAACCGAAAAGAAAGAGGTGACATCGCTTCCAGGTCTTTTCGTACAAGACGAATGGAAACTCAGCGATTCTCAATTACTTCTTTCTGGGATTCGCTATGATAATAATTCGATTTACGGAAATATTTGGACACCAAGGCTTAACTACAAATGGGCGAATAAAGATGAAAGCTCCGTTATGAGATTTGGATTGGGAACTGGATACAGAGTTGTCAATGTATTTACTGAAGATCATGCCGCACTTACGGGAGCCAGAGAAGTTGTGTTTACTGAAGATATTCTCCCCGAAAAATCATGGAATATAAACATAAACTGGAATCAAAAACTATATTCGAAATATGGAACCATTTTTGATTTTGACCTGGGGCTATTTAAAACGGAGTTTTCAAATAGAATTCTTCCGGACTATGATACAAATCCAAATCAAATTATCTACAGTAACTTGGACGGATCATCGCTAATTCAAGGGGTAACCTTAAACATCAATAGCGTATCTGCTAACGGATTAAAAGTAAACTTAGGCGCTACATTTATCGATTCAAAAATTATTGAAAATAACGAAACTGTATATCCGTTATTGACTGAAAAGGTTTCTGGAAATTACAAAATCAGCTAGAGCCTTTACAACCCCAAAATCACATTGGATCTTTCTGGAACAGTCATTGGTCCAATGAAACTTCCCCTGCTTGGACCGCTAGACACAAGAGATTTCAGAAGTCCTGTGATCCATATAATGAATTTGCAAGCTACTTATCGATTTAAGACATTTGAATTGTTTGCAGGCGTAAAAAATATTTTAAATTTCAAACCCCCTTCAAATAGTATTGCCCGTGCTTTTGACCCTTTCGATACAGGCGTTGAATTTGGAAGTGATGGTCAAGTTATTTCCACTCCAAATAATCCAAATGCATTATCATTTGACCCCAGTTATGTCTATTACTCCAACCAAGGAACCAATGCATTTCTAGGAATTAGGTATCATATTAAATAAGAATTAGTTCTTAATTATTTTCTTAACAACTGATTCGGTGTTGGTTTGTATTTGTAGCAGATAAAGTCCATTTTCAAAACTACTCATATCCAATTCGAATTGTTGACTATCTAGAATATAAGAATCATATAATTTACCATTAACGCTCCACAGTTTAATCGACTTAATTTTGTCGTTGGCGCTATTGATTTTTAATTTATCCGAAACTGGATTTGGATAGAGACTGACTAAAGCTCCAAATTGAAAGGAATTTACAGATAAATTCTCTGCCGTATCATCTTGAGCAATCCAACTGCTTGCCAAACTGTTGTCCAAATCTAAACTGACAAGTTTTAGAAACGCACCATTTCCATCTGCATCTTCTGGCCATGGCAACGAATCTTTGTACGTCACTTCGTCAATAATATTTCCATAAGCATCTCTAAGGATTATATCTTCACTATCATTAGATAAGTTTCTAGAAAACTCCCCAAAAGACTCAAAGCCGTAGCGTAAGAAAAAAGACTCGCTATTATTTGATAAAAAGATAGCACCTCCACCAGAAACAGTAGTACCTGCCTCAAACTGATAGGTAAGTCCTAATCCGCCAAAATAAATCCCCGTTAAATCCACCGTTGATGATCCGTTATTTCTAATTTCAATAAACTCAAAATCATCTGAGTTTAATGCTGCATCAACTAAGGGATGGTAATTGATTTTAGAAATGACTAGGGGCGGCGTTGAAACATTATCACACAAACTTGTATCTGTAAGTTCGTTTGATAACCACGTGATTCGCTCGGTAATAAAGTTTTTTATATCAATGATCTGCTGGTCAAATTCTCCTGTAGTTCCTGTGATTGTTTCTTGGCGTTCAACCGCTTCCGTAATCAGTGTGGCAGTCTCATCTATAAGCGTAAAAATTTCGAGTGAATTTAATGGCATACCAGGTACTGTCAACGCTTGCCAACGCTTGGCTAGGTAACACTTAAATACCGCATCATCAAAGAGGTCTCTCCAAAATTTTGGACCATCATTTCCACCGTAATTAAATTGCCAAACATCGGTTTGACTTCTGTCATATCCCCAGAAAAACAAATCATTACCAAATGTTAAATTAAAATCCCATATAGGGCCTGCTCTTAGTTTTCCATTGCGATCTTTATGAAAAAAAGTACTAAACTCATATGCATCAGCGTTGGAGGCCAGCTCGTTGATTAGGATAAAATCTACAAAAGAAGGAAGGTCAATCACTGATGGGTATCCATTAATTATGGAGCTATCACTTGGAACTGTCACCTTATCTTGAAGTGTTTCAAACTCCCCTTTTATATACTCGTGTTGTTCTGGCTGTACTTCAGAGGATTTTGGATGTTCGTGTACAAAATTACTTTGATACCCTAAATAATTATCCATAGACCAAGCTGCTACATCTGAACCTTCAATCTTATCTGTTTTTGTGATATATCCGCCTGTAAGTTTAGGAAGGGTTAAATGAGTGTCTTTAATCTTATTAATATTAATCCGACTGTCATCTGCTTTAAGTTTTTCTTGCAACACATAAATTCCTTGGAATTCTCCATTTAAAACCACTTCACAATAACGGCCTCTTGATGCATAATTGCCTATTAACTTTGAAAGTTTATAGCTGATAAAATCTCTCATATAGGAAGGGTCATAAGCGAGTCCATTTAAAATCCAATCATTTTCTTTTGGCATATCAAGAAGCGATACATTTACTTTTTCTCCGAGATCATCATAGGGTGTAAAAGCAAATTGTTTTTTATCCAATAGAGCTGACGAAGAGCCACGAACTTCAATTTTAATAGCCCCATCATAGTTAAGTGTTGAGGCGTCACTAACATCCGTCAAAAAATTACGTGCACCTTCATCTCTATAAATAATTTTCATAGTGGCGTCAATTTTAGGCTCATCTGGAATCTCTTGCCCTTGATCTGTGTCAATCACAATAATTGGTAAATTAGAAGACTGAAAATCAACCGTCACTGGAATGTAAGGTTCAACAAACCACCAAGGTGGAGAATTGTAGTCATAAGTTGTATTGGTAATCCCTAATGTTAATACAGGGAGTGCACTCAAATCAGAGGACTCTATCGATTGGTTATGCACTTGGACAGCAATGACATTTAAACCTGAAATAAGAAGGGATTGATCTACTTGAAAACGTTCGGGTCCATACCCTTGATACAATAAAGCTTCATGATTACCCTCACTAGGCTGATCAAATGCAGGAACATCCCCTGAAACGAGGTTTCTTGCAATTTCTTGTCCATTCAAATAGGCCACAAAACCATCGTCATAATCAATATCTAAAACCAAATAACCCACCGCCGAAACATCTGTAATATAAAATGTTTTTCGAATGTAAACAGACATTGTATTAGAAATAACCGTAACATCATCATCATCTCCATAACCAAAACCAGAAGGTCCTGAACTCCAACCTGAAGCGTTAAATCCTGGTTGATTCCAATTTGCATTGGGTTGTGATGTTGGAACCAAATAATTCCAGTTATCTCCAGGAAGTACAACACTCTCCCAATGGTCTATCTGTGAAAAAGCAAACAATGGAAAAAGAACACACAATAAAAGTGAATTACGCATAAAAAAGTTTATTGGTTAATTTATTACTGTAAAAATAGATAAAATATTGATACAAAAATTAACCTTTTTAATTAACTGTTTTCAAAGAAACTAGGAGTGATTTTGTCGTTCATTTTTAAATTTTCGCTACATTTATACCAAATATTAAACTGATGAATTCAAATTCTATAACTAGAGAAATTTTAAAGACGATTGCTATCATCATTGGAATTGGTATATTACTGGTTTTTTTATACAAAATTCAATCGGTTTTAGTTTATATCGCCATTGCTTCTGTCCTTGCATTGGTTGGAAGGCCTGTGAAATTGGTTTTGAAACAGAAATTTAAATTTCCAAATGCCTTGGCAGTAGTCGCTACCATGGCCCTTTTTCTTTTGATATTCATAGGACTCGTCAGTCTTTTTATTCCATTACTTGTGAAACAAGGAGAAAATCTTTCCCTATTAAATTTGGAACAACTTGAAGAAACGGTTCAAGATTTATTAAATCAAAGTAATGACTTCTTTTTATCAAACGGGATAAACATCATTGAAGAAATCAAACACTACGACTTGTTAGATAGTATTAACGTGATACCTAACTTTTTAAATACTATTGTAGGAACCATAGGAACATTGAGTATTGGCTTGTTTTCAGTGGCATTTATCACCTTTTTCTTGATGAGAGATACTCAAATCATGGAAAATTCGATCTATGTATTCACCGATAAAAAAAGTAAAACCAAACTGAAAAAATCCTTAGAAACTATTAAACATTTGTTATCGCGTTATTTTATTGGTCTGGTATTTCAAATCACCATTCTTTTTATTCTCTATTCTATTATATTGATGATTTTTGGAATCGAAAACAGTATTGTGATTGCCTTTTTATGTGCACTCTTAAATCTAATTCCATATATCGGTCCTATGATCGGCTGTTTTTTAATGCTCTTTTTAACAATGAGCAGCAATCTCGGCTTGGACTTTCAATCTGAAATTTTACCAAAATCAATTTATGTGTTAATTGGCTATATCTTTGCCCAACTCATCGATAATTTTGTAAGCCAACCCGTTATTTTCTCCAAAAGTGTGAAGTCGCACCCCCTTGAAATATTTTTGACCATCATCATTGGAGGCATTCTATTTGGTGTGAGTGGAATGATTCTAGCAGTACCAACTTACACGGCTTTAAAAGTAATTTTAAAAGCCTTTTTATCGGATAACAAAATTGTCAAGTCGCTTACTAAGGAGTTGTGATTTTACAAAAATAAGCCTCTCTATAAAGGAAATTTAGCACAAATCGCTTCCAATGCCAAATTGTGAATACTCCCTAAATGTGTATGTGGGATGCTTGTATCTGATTTATAAGTCCCATCCTGTACCTGTGCGCCAATAGTCTGATAAGCCTCTCTAAACGAGGCGCCTTGCATCACTAAAGAATTGATACTGTCCACCGTAAACAAATACAGGTATTTTGGATCCTTTAAATCAATTGTTTTAACTTGGATTTGCTGAATGGCATAATTGAAAATTTCCAAAATTGATTCCAATTCTTCAAACCCTTGGATCATGTGTTCTTTCAATAACTGAAAATCGCGATGGTATCCACTTGGCAAATTATTGGTAATCAAAAGCATCTCCGTTTCTAAACTTTGAAGCTTATTACATTTTCCGCGGATCAACTCAAAAACATCCGGATTCTTCTTATGAGGCATGATACTGCTGCCCGTTGTCAACGCCTCTGGAAACCCTATAAAATCAAAATTTTGACTCATATATAAACAAATGTCCATTGCCATTTTTCCAAGTGTATTGGCTAAATTCCCTAAACCAGACGCAATAATACGTTCATTTTTTCCACGACTCATTTGCGCGGCCACCACATTGTATTTTAAGCAATTAAAACCAAGAGCCTTGGTCGTAAAGTCTCTATCAATTGGAAATGAACTTCCATAGCCTGCTGCTGATCCTAGAGGGTTTTGATCCACTACTTTTTGAACCGCTTGTAAAACATACACATCGTCAATAAGCGATTCCGCATAAGCAGAAAACCACAAACCAAAAGAAGAAGGCATTGCCACTTGCAAATGTGTGTACCCTGGCAATACTGCTGATTTATGTGTATCTGCTAAGGCGATCAAAGTTTCAAAAAAGGTTTTAGTTTTATGTTGTATGGTGCCTAAATTATCTTTGTAATATAACTGTAAAGCCACTAAAACCTGATCATTTCTGGAGCGTGCTGTATGAATTTTTTTTCCTGTATCTCCTAAGGTTTTGGTGAGTTCATACTCCAACTTGGAGTGAATATCTTCAAACTGAGCATCAATTTCAAATGTGCCATCACTTAGCTGAGATTGAAGGGTGTCAAACACGGCTTCTATTTTGCTAAGTTCTTCAGAAGTGAGAAGTCCAATCTTAACCAACATTTGGGCATGTGCTAAGGAAGCTTGAATGTCATACCTCGCAATTTTAAGATCAATCTCTCTATCGTTTCCGACAGTAAATTTTTCGATTATTTTATCAATTGAAATCCCTTTATCCCAAAGTTTCATAATTAGAGTATTTTAGTTAATAATTGAATGTATAATGTAATGCCTTCTTCAATTTCTTTTACATAAATGAATTCATCGGCAGTATGAGAACGTGTGCTATCTCCAGGACCTAATTTTAATGACGGACAACTCAACACCGATTGATCTGAAAGTGTTGGCGATCCATAGGTCTCACGTCCCAATGCAATCCCTGCTTGAACCAACGGATGATCCACAGGAATTGAGGAAGAGTTTAATTTTAAACCTCTAGGGTTTATTGAATCACAAGGAGCTTGTTTTTGAAGAATTTCAACAATTTCTTTATTGCTATATTGATCATTAACACGCACATCCACAACGAGTTCAACGGCGGCCGGAATGGCATTGTGTTGCTTTCCGGCATTGATTTGCGTAACGGTCATTTTCACAGGACCTAAAGAATCTGAGTCTTTTTCGAAACGAAAGTCTTTAAACCATTGTAAAACTTCAATTGTATTATAAATTGCATTATCAGTATTAGGATGTGCAGCATGCCCAGGCGTTCCTTTAACCAATGCATCAAAAACCACCAAGCCTTTTTCGGCCACAGCAAGTTGCATTAAAGTCGGCTCTCCAACAATGGCGACATCTATTTTTGGAATGATAGACAACATACTATTCAAACCCGCATCTCCACTACTCTCTTCTTCGGCAGAAGCAACAATAACCAAGTTATAATTTAGATTTTTATGGGCATAAAAATATGTGAATGTCGCCATCAATGAAACTAAACAACCGCCGGCGTCATTACTTCCCAACCCAAACAACTTCCCATCCTCGACCTGTGCTTTGAAAGGATCTTTGGTATATCCATTATTTGGTTTCACGGTATCGTGATGCGAATTTAAAAGCAGGGTTGGTTTGGACGGATCAAAATCGGCATTGGTAGCCCAAATATTATTTTGAGTGCGTTGAAATGGAATCTTATAATTAATGAACCAAGCTTCGATACGTGCAGCAGTCAAATGCTCTTCAGAAGAAAACGAAGGAATTTCAATTAAATCTTTTAATAATTGAATAGCGGATGTTGTTAAATTTTCTAAGGTCATTGGATGGTGAGTGTTGTGAAAATTGCTTCAGAATTAAGCAACATTTCTGGTGTACCGATGCATACTTTAGATACTTTATGATTTAAAGCATGAAAACAATTATTTAATTTTGGGAGCATCCCCGAGAAAATTAATTGAGCGTCTAACAATTCTTTATAAGACGATTGTGTAATGGTTTGAATAACAGAATCCTCGTCATTAACATCTTTTAAAACCCCCTTTTTTTCAAAACAATAATACAACTCCACTTTATATTGTGAAGAAAAGGCGATGGCCAGTTCAGAAGCAATGGTATCTGCATTTGTGTTTAAAAGTTGTCCATTTGCATCGTGGGTAATTGCACAAAATACAGGAGAAATTCCTTGTTCTAATAACAAGTCCAAAATGGAAATTTCTACGTTTTTAACATCCCCAACAAAGCCATAGTCTATAGTTGAAACAGGGCGTTTTTCAGAAGTTATAGAATTACCATCCGCACCTGTAAACCCAAGTGCATTGCAGTCCAAAGCTTGTAATTGAGCAACAATTGTTTTGTTAATTTTACCCGCATAAACCATCGTAATCAATTCTAAAGTCGCAGCATCCGTAATACGTCTGCCTTCAATCATTTGTACCTCCACCCCCGTTTGATTTGCTAAGGCTGTTGCCGATTTTCCGCCGCCATGCACTAAGATTTTAGGCCCTTTAATCGATGAAAATACCGTTAGAAATGAAGTAAGTTCTTGGGGATTATCAATCACATTACCTCCTATTTTAACGATTTTTAGTGTTTTTAGCTTATCCATTTTCAAGAATTTTTTTCAAGACCACTTGCGCTGCATAAGTCCTATTATTTGATTGAGCAATCACAATGGATTGCTCACTATCTATAACTGCATCTTCTACCACTACATTTCGTCGGACTGGGAGGCAGTGCATAAATTTAGCTG
Source organism: Flavobacteriaceae bacterium (assembly GCA_018608725.1). GTDB lineage: Bacteria > Bacteroidota > Bacteroidia > Flavobacteriales > Flavobacteriaceae > Hel1-33-131. The sequence goes on along the minus strand of JABAZA010000004.1, from coordinate 11,296 downwards.
TTTTCAATTTTTTTTGGGTCATCATCCAACTGGAGTCTTCAGAGGTTATTTTGCCATAGTCTTTGTAGTTACTCCAGTTTTTTACATACACAAAATCAGCATCTTTGAGTGCTGCTTCTTGGTCATAAACAACAGAGGTGTCTTTTACAATATCTGGATGTAGCTCATAGCCTTCGGGGTGAGTGATCGTGAAATCAACATCAATTGTTTGCATTATTTCTATAAATGAATTGGCAACGGCATGAGGCAATGCTTTGGGGTGTGGCGCCCATGAAAGCACTACTTTGGGTTTTGATTTAGTTTTTAATTCTTCAATAGTAATCGCATCGGCTAATGCCTGAAGCGGATGCCCAGTCGCACTTTCCATATTAACGATAGGCACTGTCGCATAGTTAACAAAACTTGTGATAATCCACTCCGATAAATCTTTCTCTTTATCTTTTAATGATGGAAAGGCACGGACCGCTAAAATATCTGCGTATTGCGAAATCACTTGTGCAGCTTCTTTGACATGCTCTGATTTATCGAGGTTCATGATAACACCAGAATCAAATTCTAATTGCCATGCGTCGGTTACATTCAACACAATCACATCCATACCTAATTGTTTAGCTGCTTTTTCAGTGCTTAATCGTGTCCGAAGGCTTGCATTAAAAAACAACATCACTAAAGTTTTGTGTGTTCCTAAACTTCGGTATTTATTGGGGTCGGATTTTAAAGAAATAGCTTCTTGAACTGCCAATTCAACTGATGGAAGGTCCTTAATATTTATATAATTATTCATAGGTATAGATGTCTTATTTAGTGATTTATAATTTTTCTGCTAAGGCTTTAAAAAATAAATCAATGTGTTCCTTTTTTATTGTTAAGGGAGGTAAAATTCGAATCAAATTTGGGTTTTTAGAACTTCCCGTAAATAAAAAACAATCAAAAAGTAATTTTTTACGAAGGGTTGCAACAGGAAAGTCAAACTCTAATCCGAGCATTAAGCCACGTCCTTTGAGTTTTTTTAATTTGGGGATTGATTTGGCTTTTTCAATAAAATACGCTGACATCTCTCTTGCATTTTGCATTAAATTTTCAGACTCCAAAACCTCCAAAACAGCAAGGGTTGCAGTACTTGCTAAATGGTTTCCACCAAAAGTAGTTCCCAACAATCCATGAGACGCTTTGATAGAAGGATGAATCAAAATACCACCTACAGGAAATCCGTTACCCATCCCCTTTGCCATTGAAATAATATGTGGTGTAATTCCATGTTTTTGAAATGCGAAAAAATCACCCGTACGTCCAAAACCCGATTGTACCTCATCGGCTATTAAGACCGTATTGTGTCTCTGACAGAGTAATTCCAGTCCTTTATAAAACTCGGTAGTGCTTTCATCGAGTCCACCAACTCCTTGAACACACTCGATAATGATGGCACATACAGGCTCAGATTTTAAAGTGATTTCTACTAAATCTAAGTCTCCGAGTGGTAAAAAACGGACTTGTTGTTGAGCGTTTATAGGTGCTACAATTTTGGGGTTATCTGTCGCTGCTACACAGGCCGAAGTACGTCCATGAAAAGAATTTTCAAATGCAATCACAGTCGATTTATTGGTATGAAATGATGCCAACTTCAGAGCATTTTCATTGGCTTCTGCTCCTGAACTACACATAAACAAGTCATAATTTTTGCATCCTGAAAACGCTTCGAGTCGGTCTGCTAACTTGGTTTGAAGTGGATTTTGTACAGCATTGCTATAGAACCCTATTTTTTGAAGTTGATTCGTCAACGCATTCACATAAACAGGATGGGAATGCCCAATTGAAATCACTGCATGCCCTCCGTAAAGATCCAAATATTGAGCCCCTTTATCGTCATAAACAAAAACATCTTTTGCTTTTACAGGAGTTACATTATAAAGTGGATATACATCGAATAAACTCATAATTACTGGGCTTTAATACTGTTAATTTTATCAAATGAGGCAACCATTCCTTGGATAAGCGAGGAGCTCAACCCTTTGTGTTCCATTTCGTTCAGTCCTTCAATAGTACATCCATTTGGCGTGGTGACTCTGTCTATTTCTTGCTCCGGGTGATTTCCGGAAGTAATCAACAAATTGGCGGCACCTTCACAGGTAAACATGGCGAGTTTTTGAGCCTCTTCAGCATCAAATCCAAGTTGAATAGCGGCTTGTGTTGTGGCACGAATCAACCGCATCCAAAAGGCAATTCCACTAGCACAAACGACGGTAGCGGCTTGCATTTGTTGTTCAGGAATTGAGATGGTCGTCCCCAAACGGTTAAAAATGGCTTCAGCAATTGCTAAACGTTGTTTCCCCTTTTCATTGCTACAAAGACAAGTCATGGATTTTCCAACAGCAATAGCTGTATTTGGCATTGCACGAATGATAAATTGATCCGATCCTACAAGACCTTCGATACTTGAAATAGAAAACCCTGTGATGGTAGAAATCAACACATGTTTCTCTGTTAAAAAGGGTTGAACTTCCGTTAGAATTTTTTCTAAATGAGCCGGTTGAACGGCAAAAATAATAATATCCGATTGCTGAATTGCTTCTTTGTTGTCAGCTGTTAGAAATACATTTTTGTAACCTTCGAAATTTACTAAACTACTGAGGTTTCGTTTGGTGAGGTATAAGGTTGTAATCGCATTGTTTGTAATGAGACCTTTGGCAATAGAGCTTCCTAAATTTCCTGTGCCGATGATTGCTATTTTCATACTGTTGTTATTTAAAAATAATTAGCTTTAAGTTGTAATCCCAAATCGGCTTCAAAACCAAACATTAAATTCATATTGTGAACCGCTTGACCCGATGCTCCTTTGAGTAAATTGTCGATTGCACTTGTAATCAGTAATTTTCCATCATGCACTTCTAAATGCAATAAACATTTATTGGTATTGACTACTTGTTTCAAATGCAAGGGATCTTCAGAAACAGTCGTAAATTCAGCATGTTTATAATAGCTTTTAAAAAGGGTTTTTGCAGCCTCTAAACTACCATCATAGTTTGTATAGAGCGTAGCAAAAATTCCTCTCGAAAAATTCCCTCTATTGGGAATAAAATGAATTTTACTCTGCAAGCCCTCTTGAAGTGAATCTACCGATTGATGGATTTCACCCAAATGCTGGTGGTTAAAAGCTTTATAATGAGAAAAATTATCCACTCGCCACGTAAAATGAGTGGTTGCTGACAAGGCAGTTCCCGCACCTGTGGCTCCTGTAACAGCATTGACATGAATTGCATCTTTTATCAATCCATTGGCTGCTAAAGGTAAAATTGCCAATTGAATAGCCGTTGCAAAACACCCTGGATTAGCGATGTACTGAGCGGATTGAATGGCTGTTTTATTCAATTCTGGCAAGCCATATACAAAATGTTTGTTTTGGAATATCGCATCGGGTGTGAGCCTAAAATCGTTTGATAAATCAATAATTTTAGTCGCTTTAGAAAAGGTGTTGTTTTCTAAAAATAGTTTTGAATTTCCATGCCCTAAACAGAGAAATACAACATCTACATCTGTATTGATTGTATCCGTAAAACGTTGCTCTGTCGAGCCTACTAAATCCTGATGAATAGCACTTAGTTTTTTACCTGCACTTGATGTACTATAAACAAAATTAATTTCTGTTTTAGAATGAACGCGTAACAATCGAATCAATTCTCCAGCGGTGTACCCTGCGCCTCCTATAATTCCTACTTGTATCATAATTCCGAATTTATTTGTTGATATATCTTGTTTTGATTGCCGTTAATCTTAATAAACCCTTTGGCTTCTTCTGCGGTCCAACCGTTGTTAACTTCACCATAACTTCCAAACTTTGCACTCATCAAATCATGTTTCGATTGAATTCCATTGATTGAAAAATGATAGGGTTTTAAAATCACTTCTACCGATCCCGATACGCTCTGTTGACTGCTATTTAAAAACGCTTCCATATCGCGCATCACAGGATCTAAATACTGACCTTCATGCAAATGCATTCCATAAAAATTAGATAAATAATCTTTATGTTGGAGTTGCCATTTAGTCAAAGTGTGTTTTTCAAGCAAATGATGTGCTTTGACTATAATGAGTGCGGCAGCCGCTTCAAAACCAACACGACCTTTAATACCAACAATAGTATCGCCCACATGAATATCTCTACCAATAGCAAATTTTGATGCGCGGTCGTCAAGAGCTTGGATATTGATTTCAGGAGAATTCTCAATACCATCTACTGCGGTTAACTCTCCTTTTGTGTAGGTGAGGGTAACAGTTTCAGGAGTTTCTGATTCTAACTGAGACGGATAGGCCGATTCTGGCAATGCCAAATGAGAGGTGAGTGTTTCATCCCCTCCAACACTCGTACCCCAAAGTCCTTTGTTGATAGAATATTTGGCTTTTTCCCAATCCAAATCAATACCATTTGATTTCAAATAAGCGATTTCATCTTGTCTTGTAAGTTTTTGATCTCTTATAGGCGTGATGATTTCTATTTCTGGTGCAAGGGTTTGGAAAATCATATCAAAACGTACTTGATCATTTCCTGCTCCTGTACTCCCATGGGCTATGAACTGTGCACCTATAGATTTTGCATACTCAATAATTTCAATGGCCTGCACAATACGTTCTGCACTAACCGATAAGGGGTAGGTATTGTTTTTTAAGACATTACCAAAAATAAGAAACTTGACTACTTTTTGATAAAAAGTGGTAACGGCTTCAATATTTTTATAGGTTGAAACCCCCATTTTATAGGCATTTTGCTCAATGGTTTGAACGTCACTTTTAGAAAACCCTCCTGTGTTGACACTGACGGCATGCACTTCGTAACCTGCTTTTGACAAAGAAACGGCGCAATAAGAGGTATCTAAACCTCCACTGTATGCTATAACTAGTTTTTTGGAATTATTCATTTTTTATGTTTTTTAAGAAACAAGCTTTGCTTGATACTTTTTAATCTTAGAAAGTTTTTTTCTTTAATTTTTTTTGGGGAGGGTTCTGGTTTAGAACTCGGATCATATAACATCCCCGTACACAAACACATGCTTTGTGTTGTGCGTTGAAGCACATCGTAATTTTTACATGTTTGACAGCCCTTCCAAAAAGAAGGTTCGTCGGTTAGTTCCGAAAAAGTGACAGGTTTATACCCCAAAGCAGTGTTGAGCTTCATCACGGCAAGCCCCGTAGTGATGCTGAATATTTTTGCATTTGGATATTTAGTTCTTGAGTGTTCAAAAACAACTTGTTTAATTTTTTTGGCTAAACCTTGATTTCTAAAATCCGGATTTACGATGAGACCCGAATTGGCCACAAATTTATCGTGACTCCAAGTTTCTATATAGCAAAAACCTGCAAAGTCATATCCTTCTAAGGCTATAACAGCATTATTGGTTTCCATTTTAGAAATAATATATTCTACGGAACGTTTTGCGATTCCTGTACCTCTTACCTGTGCAGCATCTTCGATAGCGTTACAAATAGTTTGAGCGTAGATTGTATGTGATTTATCTGCAATAATGATGTCCATTATTTAAGATTTAAGTTGATAAAAAAAAGATGAAATTGAAAAGATGAACCGGACACACCTAAGTTCAGAAACTGATTGAACACCCTAAGGGCGACGACGAGTGATACGAGGACGTGCAAAACCGGGGCTATAAAGAATAGCCGTTGGGGTAATGAGGGTTTTAAAATTATGTAAGTCCATTATAAATGTTGTCAACAATAAAAATATCGTCTTATAAATATGAGTCAAATATAAAAATTAATTAAAGTGAGACACGACAGGGTACTGAAATAGTTTATCTTTTTCCGATATTCTAAAAATACCACTGTGTTGACTGAAAATAATTAAAAAAAAAATCTAAATAATGAAAAAGTCGCAGGTTAATATTTACAAACTAACGCCTCCTACGATTATTTCGAAACTCTTTCATTTTATCGGTAATGATATTCTGGTACTCAGTTTTAGAAACTTCTTTGCCTTTGGCAGGAGCTTCAATCTCAATAATTTCACCTGGATTAATGATTATTTTTGAGCAAAGCATGGTTGTATTGTTAGCACTAACTTCTAAAATTAAACCTGGTAAACCCCAATAATCTAAAGGCCCATGGCGTACCGGAATTTGAGGAGCATACCATGCCTCTATTTGTGTCATCTTGACCTCTTTTAGCCCAGTAGAATCGGATTCTGCAGAGTTTCTTAACTTATCCCAAGAAAAGGAATACCATGTCAATTCATCGGATGGAATTGAGGCAGTTGCTTTGAAACAGGAATAATTTCCTATCTTTTTTGTTTCAGATCCTAAACTCCAGTCTATAGGTTGTAATACATCCTTGACCAAAAACTTTTTACCATAAAACTCTTGCTCTTGTAACTGGGTATTTGTTTTTACATTTTTATATTGTTTGCCAGGCGCAAAGTTTTTACCCCAAGAATCGGTCGCTCCAGAAATTGCATCCAATTGATCCTCCTCAATAAATACAGATTCTTCTTTATTAAAAGACAAAACATAGCCTTTTTCGAGTCTGTTTTTCATTCGTGCCTCAACTTCTTTCTTTTGAGCTTCACTAAGACGAGCACCCCACTTTCCAAGATCCATTTTAGATTTAGAAAAATAATAGGCCTTAGCCTGAAACTCCTGTAAAAATTTTTGTTCATGTACACTTGTAAAGAGTATGAATATAAATATAAACGCAAGGCTGTTAAATATTTTTGTTTTCATTGAAAGCGGTTTTTGTAATTTTTGTTTAATCAAATATAACTTTAATTAAACAAAATTATTTATGTTTATCATAATATTAACCTTTTAACTGTGTTCTGAATTGAGTCAAAATGTAAAAATCTAAACTCTAAATTTAAGAGCTCTTTTTAATTAAGACGAATATCTAAAATACAAGTCTTATATTGCAATGAGAATCTAAAAAATAAATCCTATGAGTCAACCATCATTTATAAAAGAACTTTCCATCCCAGCCATTGCGGCACCAATGTTTTTAATTTCTGGCCCAAAACTGGTCATTGAATGTTGTAAAAACGGAATTGTTGGAACGTTCCCAGCATTGAACCAACGCACAACAGAAGGCTTTGAAGAATGGTTGATCGAAATTAAAACAGCACTTGCCGATTTTGAAAAAGAAACAGGGACTAAACCCGCACCTTATGGAGTAAATTTAATCGTGCATCAATCCAATCCACGAGTGCAGGCAGATTTGGCAATTTGCATCAAACACCAAGTGCCAATTATAATTACGTCCTTGGGAGCCGTCCCTCAGTTGGTTGATGCTGTTCATAGCTATGGAGGCTTGGTATTTCATGATGTAATCAAAAAACGCCATGCAGAAAAAGCTGCGGAAGCCAATGTGGATGGACTGATCGTAGTTGCTGCAGGAGCAGGTGGGCATGCAGGCACGCTCAACCCAATGCCTTTGATCGCTGAAATTAAAAGTATTTTTAAGAAAACCGTGATCTTATCTGGGTGTATCAGTAACGGGCGTGACATCGCTTCTGCAATGCAAATGGGCGCTGACATTGCCTATATGGGAACTCGATTTATCAATACAAAAGAAAGTAAGGCACCCAAAGAATATCGTGATATGATTATTTCGAGTGGTGCTAATGATGTGGTTTATACTGCTGCAATCTCAGGGGTAGCAGCTAATTTTTTACGTCCGAGTATGGAAGCTATGGGCATTACAGAAGAAATGCTTAGTCAACAAAAGAAAATTGACTTTGGAAAAGAGCTTACTGCTCAAGAAAATGAAGCAAAAGCATGGGCTACCATATGGTCTGCTGGTCAAGGAGTCACTAGCATCCATGATTCACCATCTGTTGCGGAACTTGTGGCAAGCATGAAATCTGAATTTACAGAAGCCATCAAAGCACAATACACCCTTTTAGAAACGTACAAATAAGGAAATTAATTTGCTTTTACGAGCTGACCTCTTGTCGGTTTGAGTGCCGATTTAATTACCTCTAAATTTTGTTTATCAATCACGGCATAGGTATAATGGTGGTGTTCATTCATGGATTCAACCCCCGATTCTATCAAGAGTATTTTTTCGGATGCAAAGTATTCTAACAAATGTATCTTAAAATGAGCTGCTGTTTGAGGGCTTGCGGGACCTCTAAAATCCCAAATAAGTTTAATTTTTTCCATCAATCAATTTGAAATTAGTATAAAAATTGTAATTCCTAAAAAAACTGTAATCTGAAGCCACTTAAGCACGGTCCCAAAACGACTGTTTGATTTTAACACGGATCCTACCGAACTTGAAAAAAATACAAGTATAGAGAAAATTAAAAAAGACGTGAACATAAATAAAAATCCAAGGGTGTAAAACTGAAGGATTAAAGACTTTGTTTCACTAAACAAGAATGCTGGAAAAAAGGCCATAAAAAATATGGAAACTTTTGGATTAATAACGTTCATGACAAACCCTTGTTTAAACAAGGCTAATACCGATTTACTTTCTGTTGTTGGGTTTGTAGTATTGATAATTTCTGTGGATTTAAAAACTTGAAATGCTAAAAACAACAGATAGCCTGCTCCGAGTAATTTAAGACCAAATAAAAGTTCTGTATTTGATTTTATAAAAGAAGACAAGCCAAAAGCGACTAAAGAGGTGTGGATTAAGCAGCCTGATATCAGTCCGCATACAATGGCCATGCCTTGTTTTTTTCCATAGGTCATACTTTGAATAAGCACAAAAATATTATCTGGACCGGGAGTGATTGCCAAGGTAGCAGTCGCAATGACGAATGAAATGAGCAGTTCTGTATTCAAACTGATTAGTGTTTAAGAGCTGACTTCAAAAGCGCTTTATTAATACGCTTTACAAGGGCAGGTCCTTCGTAAATAAACCCTGTATAAAGTTGAACCAAATCGGCACCTGCAGCAATTTTTTCTAAAGCATCTTGTTCGGAGTGGATCCCACCGACTCCAATAATTGGAAATGCTTTTTGACTTTTCTCTGATAAATATTTAATGACTTGAGTACTTTTTTCTTTGATCGGTTGACCGCTTAACCCACCATTTCCAATGGCTTCTAAAGTTGTAGCATCTGTTTGAAGGTTCTCTCTAGAAACAGAGGTGTTGGAAGCAATAACACCTTCTAATTTGGTTCCCAACACAAGTTCTATAATTTCGTCCAATTGGGTTTCGTTTAGGTCGGGAGCGATTTTTAAAAGAATCGGTTTAGACACTTCAAAAGTGGTATTTAACGTTTGAACAGCTTTTATCAACTCCTCTAGATAATCCTTATCATTGAGCTTGGCATGGCTCCCAACATTGGGGCAGCTCACATTCAGAACAAAATAATCTACATAGGGATGCAGTGCTTCAAAACACTCTAAATAATCAGCAGTATATCCATCTGGTGGGGTTTGGGTGTTTTTTCCAATATTACCTCCTATAATTAGTTGTTTTTTATTTTTCTTTAGCTGTACAATAGCAGCTTCTAAACCGGCATTATTAAAGCCCATTCTGTTGATAATTCCGCGATCCGCTTGAAGTCTAAATAAACGTTTTTTAGGATTTCCTTCTTGTGGTTTTGGAGTGACAGTTCCAATTTCAATAAATCCAAACCCAAAGTTTGCAAGCTCGTTATACAATACTGCATTCTTATCAAATCCCGCTGCAAGCCCAACAGGGTTTTTAAAACGAAGCCCAAACAATTCGCGTTCTAAAACAGGATGTTTTAATTGAAATAAACGTCGAATTAAAAAAGGAATACCAGGAATTTTGGATAACAGTTTGATGGCATCAAACGTAAAGTAATGAACGACTTCAGGATCAAATTTAAACAGAATTGGACGTATAATTGATTTGTACATGAAGCGTATTTTGAGTGCAAAAATACATTAAATTGATACAATATAAAAGAAAGCAAGGGAACTCTTGTGTTTGAAGGCGGGGTTAATTATTTTTGACCAAAGACAAAATTATATGTTAGATAAAAAGCACATTCTGAATCGATTTATTGGGTATGTAAAAATAGACACGGAGAGCGATCCAAATTCTTCATCAACTCCGAGTACTGAAAAGCAATGGAACTTGGCGAATAAACTAGCTGAGGAACTGAAAACCATTGGCATGCATGACGTTTCAATAGATGACAATGCTTACATCATGGCAACCTTACCTTCTAATGTTGATCACAACGTACCAACAATTGGATTTATATCTCATTTTGATACGTCTCCAGATTTTACAGCTAAAAATGTAAACCCTCAAATAACGGAAAATTATGATGGGTCTGATATTGTCTTAAATGAAACAGAAAACATCGTATTATCTCCCGATTATTTTGAAGATTTATTACTCTATAAAGGACAAACTCTGATTACAACAGATGGCACAACACTTTTAGGAGCAGATGATAAAGCAGGGGTTTGCGAAATTGTAAGTGCAATGGAATACCTTATTCAGCATCCTGAAATAAAGCATGGCACAATTAAAGTTGGGTTTACTCCAGATGAAGAAATTGGTCGAGGGGCACATAAATTTGATGTCAAAAAATTTGGAGCGGATTGGGCTTATACCATGGATGGAAGTCAGATTGGAGAATTGGAGTATGAAAATTTTAATGCGGCAGGAGCCATCATAAAAGTAAAAGGTAAAATTGTGCATCCAGGCTATGCTAAGGGAAAAATGATCAATTCGATGTATTATGCCTCTAAGTTTGTAGAAGCGCTTCCAAAAGATGAAACTCCAGAACAAACTGAAGGATACGAAGGGTTTTATCACTTACACAGTATGTCAGGAAAAGTTGAAGATACTGTTTTACAATACATTGTAAGAGATCACGATCGAGATAAATTTGAGGCACGAAAACAACATCTTATTGATTTAGTTGATACTCTAAATAGAAAATTTGGGAGCCCTATTTTTGAAATCGAGCTCAAAGATCAATATTACAATATGAAAGAAATGGTTGTACCTGTAATGCATATTGTGGACATTGCAGAAGAGGCCATGAAAGCACTCAACATCCAACCATTAATAAAACCTATAAGAGGAGGAACAGACGGCTCACAATTGAGTTTTATGGGACTCCCATGTCCAAATATTTTTGCAGGAGGTCACAATTTCCATGGTCGTTATGAATATGTGCCTTTGGAAAGTATTTTGAGTGCTACAGAAGTAATTTGTAAAATAGCCGATCTAACTCAGAAACGTTATCTATAAAAAAAGCCGCTAAAATTAGCGGCTTTTTTAGAATGTTATTTCTTTACTGGAGGTGTATTAAGCTTTTGACTCATTTCCATTGAGATGGCAGAACGATCAAATTTAATTTT
>JABAZA010000028.1 GCA_018608725.1 Flavobacteriaceae bacterium | reverse complement strand
AATATTATTTTGAATTGATTGCTTTGTTTTTTCTTCAAATCTTTCAATTATCTTTCCTAAATAGCGGCTTCTAAGTTCGGGAGTGTCCTCAATATTTGGAGCAATAGGCATCAAAATAAACAATGCTTCACAACCTTTTGGTGCCATGGAAGGGTCTGTTTTTGAAGGTACATTGGCATAAAATAAAGGATGGCTTGGCCATTTTGGGTCGTCATAAATCTCTTCGGCATGTTTCTCAAAATCAGCATCAAAAAACAAGTTGTGATGTTCTGTGTTTTTCAGTTTTTTATCCAATCCTATATAAAACAACAAGGAGGAAGGAGCAAATACTTTTTTATCCCAATACGCTTCTGAATGTTGTCTGTACTCTGAATCTAACAAGGTTTCGGAGTGGTGATAATCCGCTCCACTCAATACAATGTCAGATTCTATAAATACATTTTTAGTAACAATACCATTTACGATGCCTTTTTCAACTACAATTTTATCCACTGGGTGGTTGGTGTGTATTTGCACACCTAACTCGATAGCTAAGGCTTCCATTCCTTTGATTATTTCATACATGCCACCTCTTGGATGCCAAGTTCCTAAACCAAAATCGGCATAATTCATAAAACTAAAAAATGAAGGCGTTTTACTCGGTTTGGCTCCTAAAAATAGGGAAGGAAATTCAAGTGTTGAAATCAACTTTGGATTGCTAAAGTTTTTTCGAACTTCATGACTGATGGTTTTAAAAAACTGATCTAAACGGGCGACGGTATCTTTAGAAACTAATTCTAAGGGGGATACTCCAGGTGCGTTGTACAGAATTTTGTTGACAGCTATGCCGTAATTATTTTGGGCTTTATCAATGAATTTTTTCAGTTTGCGACCACTTCCTTTTTCAATGCGTTCAAATTCCATACAAATTTTATCCATGGAGTCGCCGATGGTAATAATTTCGTCATCAAAAAATATTTTATAAGCGGGATTTAGTTTGTCAATATGATAATAGTCAGACGTCTTTTTGCCAAAATCAGAGAAAAATCGATCAAAAACGTCCGGCATCCAATACCAGGAAGGACCAATATCAAAAGTAAACCCCTCTTTTTTTAGTTGGCGTGCACGTCCGCCTACTGTACTGTTTTTTTCGTAGATAGACACTGTGTGCCCCGCTTGTGCTAGATAGCAAGCTGCAGATAAGGATGAAAATCCAGAACCAATAATTTGTATTGTCTTTTTCATTGAGTTTATAAAAATAAGCAAAAGCCAATACAGTAAGGATGTGTCTAACGATTTTTTACAAATCTTTAACTAATTTTTTTATGGAGTCATAGATCTTCATTTTTTTTGGAGTTTTTTTAGGTTTGGAATCTTTAAAACGTGGTCCAATTAACCGTACCGAATTGGTGGTGTTTTCAATCACCTCAGAGTAGAGTTTTGTCAAGTAATTTTCCACATCCTCTGGATAGGGTTTAATAGTGAAATACGAAATGTATGTAATATCGTCATATAAAGTATTAAGTAGGTTGAGATTCTCAACAGGAACGCTTTCTCCTAGGAATATTGTGTGATATCCACGGCTAAGAAGTTCATAGTTTATAAACAACAATCCAATATCGTGAATTTCATTGAGCGGTAAAAACAATACAAATGTTTTTGTATCTGGTTTTGGGTTTGCACTTTGTAAACGCTCAATATGAATTAATACTTTTTGTCGGATATGAGTAAATAAAAAATGCTCATGTGACGGGGTGATTGTAAGTGTTTGCCATAAAAGACCGATGTCTTGTATGATAGGAATAAAGAGTTCGTAAAAAATTTCTCGAAAACTTTTTTCTTCTAACAAGCGGTTATAGGTGTTGTAAAAAAGTGCTTGATCAAAATTTAACATTGCCAGTTTAAAGGCATTAAAGGCATGTGATTCCGTATTACCTTGATATGAAATTTCTTTTACCTTTGAAGCAATTTGAAATTCATCAAGTGCCGCAATTTTAGAAACTTTATACCCATTACTGTTTAAGAAACTAATGTTCATTAGTTTCTGTAAGCTTCTTAAGTTGTAAGTTCTAATGTTTGTGTTTGTTCGTTCTGGCTCGAGAAGATTGTAACGTTTTTCCCATATACGAATGGTATGGGCTTTAATTCCAGAAAGATTTTCTAAGTCCTTTATACTAAAGGAGGTTTTGATAGTGTTCATGTTTTCATAAGATTTGGGTCAACTAAATTAACTCAAAAATTAGTATAAACAAAATATTGAACTTAAATAATCAAAAAGTGCGCACGAGAAGACTCGAACTTCCACGGGAATAATTCCCACTAGCCCCTCAAGCTAGCGCGTCTACCAATTCCGCCACGTGCGCATTATGAATGTTAAAGGTATAAAAAAAGTTAAGAATAAACTTAACTTTTTTTAGTGACCTGGCTGGGGCTCGAACCCAGGACCCTCTCCTTAAAAGGGAGATGCTCTACCAACTGAGCTACCAGGTCTCACATTTCTTCTCAATGCGGCTGCAAATATAAAGGGTTTAATTAATTATACAATGCTTTTTCAGAATATTTTTCGTTTTTTTGTTCTAGCTAATTTAAGAGGAGGTATAATCAAATTTTGATAGAAGTATGATCGTTGTTTTGCTAGGATATATGGGGTGCGGTAAGTCTACTGTTGGACAGATACTTGCAAAAAATTTAAAAACTAATTTTTTAGATTTGGACGATTATATTGAACAAAAACAAAACACTTCAATTTCTGAAATTTTTAATACTAAAGGAGAATTGTTTTTTAGAACAATAGAGTCCGATGCTGTTAAACAACTGTGTCATAATTCCGACTCCTTAGTGCTTGCATTGGGCGGCGGTACGCCTTGCTATTCCGATACCATGCAATTTTTGGTAAATCACCCAAACGTGAAGACCGTTTTTTTAAATCTTTCAATCAAAAACTTATCAGATCGTCTGATTCATGAAAAAGCAAAACGCCCTTTGATTGCTAATTTAAATGATGCAGACATTCCAGAGTTTATTGCTAAACATTTATTTGAACGTTCGTTTTATTACAATCAAGCCGAACTCATAATTCAAACAGACAACCTAAGTGTTTCTGAAATTACAGCAATGATCAAAACTAAATTAATCTAAAACTACTTTTGTTTTTCTTCCTGAAAAGATTACAGAAACATGTTCATGAATAGAGGTCGATAAAGAAATGCCTTTAAAATCTGCCTTGACGGGATACTTCTTATGATTCCGATTGACAAGGACTGCTGTTTTAAACTGTTTTAAAGGAACATCCAAAAAATGTTTGACCCCGTATATTAAGGTCGTACCAGAATTTAATACATCATCTACGAGCACTAATGATTTATTTGTGTAGGCATCTTTTGTAAGCGAAGTGGTTATAGGGGTTGTTGGATTTTTTTTATCAATAACTACCTTACAAAGAATAGGGTTGATGTCACAGATTTCAACTAAGACAGCTTTTAGTTTTTTAGCAAACAAGTAACCATTTGATTCAATACCAGCAAGTATGACTTCTTGTTCTTCAACATTCGATTCATAAATCTGATAAGCAATTCGTTTTATCTTGTGGTTTATTTCATCGTGATTTAAAATGCAATTTTCTGTTAAGCCCATAGTGTTTATTTGTTCAAAGATAAAAAACTGTTTTTATTCTTTATTGGTTTCATTTTTATTTTCATCACTTTCTAAATACGAATCAATTTCTCGGCGGTCTTTTTTAGTTGGACGCCCTTCGCCTTTTTGACGGTAATAATCTTTTGAATATTTTAATAATTCTTGGGCTTCAAACTCAGATTTTGGCGTGGTGTCCGTTCTGTAGATATCAACCAGTTTTGCTCCCACACGACTGGGTGGAATGTCTAAAACGGTCAATTGATAGTTCATTTGATTCAAGCGTACCACTATTTTGTCCATTGGATAGACCTCTCTACTGGGCTTTACAATGGCATCATTTACTCTGATATGTCCTTTTTTACAAGCCGTTGTGGCAATATTACGGGTTTTGAAATAACGAACACACCACAAATATTTATCGATTCTCATAAAATGCTTAAAACATCGTTAATGTACTATACAAAAATAGTATAATATTGTATCTTGCGAAACTAAATGTGAACATATGAACTATAAATATAACATACTATTTATCTGCTCCTTGATTATTTCAATCATATCATGCAGTCCTGATGATGAGGGTACAATTGTATCTGCGCCCGAAAATGACCGTACAGAACAGCAAGTTATAGACAAAGATTCACTTTTGGGCTACCTCAACTCTCATTATTATAATTCTACAGAAGTCAATGCGTTGGCAAACCCTACCATAGCAGATGTGGTGATTACTGAGTTACTTGAAGGCGAAACACTGCCTTCTGATGCGACGCTTTTAATGTCGGCTGTGGAGACCAAAACAACAACTTATGAAGACGTTGAATACGACTATTATATTTTAAAAATCAATCAAGGAACAACAACTGCCCAGTCTCCTCGTTTCTGTGACAAAGTACGTGTCAAGTATGCAGGATCTCTTTTGGATGGAGAAGAATTTGAAGTAAAATCAACGCCTACCGATTTTGATTTGGCCGGATTAATTCCAGGTTGGAGTCGTGTCATGCCAGAGTTTAACGTGGGTGCTTTTACATCCAATTCAGATGGAACGGTCTCCTACGAAGGATATGGAATGGGTGTTATGTTTTTACCTTCCGGTTTAGGGTATTATGCACTCTATCAAACTTCAATTCCGTCGTATTCTAATTTAGTTTTTAAGTTTGAGTTGTTACAAACAGAAACTACCGATCACGATTCAGATAATATCCCAACCTATATGGAGGTTATTGAAGCTGATTATGATTTATATGGTAAAGATACAGATGGAGATTTAGTGGTTGATTTTGTAGATGCTGATGATGATGGCGATGGAACAGCCACTTCTGATGAGGTTGGTGTAGAAGTTTATATAGCAGACACAAGAGTTGATCTTCAAGCAATTCTAGATGCACTTGTATTGGACTCTAATCAGCTGATATCTCCAATTAAGCAACGATCCAATCGGAATGATTATACCGCAAATGTTGTCACAATTTTAGATAATAACGGCAATGGAATTCCTAATTATTTAGATGATACAGAATCCGAAAGAATAGAATAAAACAAGTTATAGCATAAAAAAAGAGTCGCAATTGCGACTCTTTTTTGGTTTAAACAAATATGTGATCTGCTTACTTTCGTTTCATAACTTTCAATGCTTTCGCAACAATAGTATCGCTATTAAGACCGTATTTTTCCATGAGTTGAGCAGGGGTTCCAGACTCTCCAAACGTGTCATTAGTTGCGACAAACTCTTGAGGTGTTGGATGGTGAAGTGCTAAGACTCGCGCCACACTTTCTCCCAAACCTCCAAGATGGTTGTGCTCTTCAGCAGTTACAATACAGCCTGTTTTTGCAACAGAATCAAGGATCGCTTTATAATCCAAAGGTTTAATGGTGTGAATATTGATAACCTCTGCAGAAATTCCTTGTGCATGCAATACTTTGGCAGCTTCAAGTGCTTCCCAAACAAGATGACCTGTCGCAACAATAGTTACATCCGATCCTTCTTGAAGTTGAATGGCTTTCCCAATTTCAAAGACTTGATCTTCTGGGGTGAATACAGGAACTGCTGGCCTTCCAAATCTTAAATATACAGGCCCTTCATGATCTGCAATGGCAATCGTCGCTGCCTTGGTTTGGTTGTAATCACACGTATTAATAACGACCATACCCGGGAGCATTTTCATCAATCCAATATCTTCCAAAATTTGGTGCGTAGCCCCATCTTCTCCTAAAGTTAATCCAGCGTGAGATGCACAAATTTTTACATTCTTATCAGAATAGGCAATCGACTGTCTGATTTGATCGTAAACACGTCCCGTAGAAAAATTAGCAAAGGTACCTGTAAAAGGAATTTTACCGCCAATAGTCAAGCCAGCAGCAATAGACATCATGTTGGCTTCGGCAATTCCAATTTGAAAAAAACGTTCTGGGTTTTCTTCAATAAATTGATTCATTTTTAGAGATCCAATCAAATCTGCACAAAGTGCTACGACATTTGGGTTGGTTCTTCCGAGTTCTGTAAGACCAGCTCCAAAACCACTTCTTGTATCTTTTTTTTCTGTAAATGTATAAGTTTTCATTCTCTATTGGTTTTGAATTTAATAATCTCCTAAAGTTTCTGGATTCTGATTTAAAGCCGATTCTAACTGCGCGTCATTTGGTGCCTTTCCGTGCCATGCATGGGTGTGCATCATGAAATCAACGCCGTTACCCATCATGGTTTTTAAGAGAACACAAACGGGTTTTCCTTTACCAGTAGCCGCCTTAGCTGTAGCCATCCCTTCTAATATCGATTCAATATCGTTTCCATTTTCAATTTCAATAACCGTCCAGTCAAACGCTTCAAACTTCCCTTTAATACTTCCCATAGGAAGTACATCGTCAGTAGCTCCGTCAATTTGTTTGCCGTTTAAATCTATGGTTGCAATTATATTGTCCACATTTTTTGCAGAAGCATACATGATCGCTTCCCAATTTTGACCCTCTTGTAATTCGCCATCGCCGTGAAGACTGTAGATCAAATGTGAATCCTTATTTAATTTTTTTGTTTGTGCCGCACCGATCGCAACTGAAAGTCCTTGTCCTAATGAACCAGAAGCAATTCGAACTCCAGGAAGCCCTTCATGTGTAGTGGGGTGTCCTTGTAATCTAGAGTTTAACAATCTAAATGTGTTCAGTTCTTCCACTGGAAAATACCCAGAATGTGCCAATACGCTGTAAAAAACAGGAGAGATATGACCATTTGATAGGAAAAACAAATCCTCGTCAATCCCATCCATATCAAAACCTTCTTTACGATGCATAATGTTGGTATAAAGTGCCACTAGAAATTCGGTACACCCTAAGGATCCGCCCGGATGACCAGAGTTTACTTTGTGAACCATCCGTAAAATATCTCTACGAACTTGGGTTGTTAAATCCTGTAAATTTTTGTTTGACATTGACTAGGTTTTAGATGTTAAAAAAATGATTTTCAAATATAATTTTAATTTTAAATAGATAGAGTATTTAATCTTGTATTTTTTACAATTTAACTAACAATTTATAAAAAGAATCAACGAGTGTTTAAATGTGTAATTTATTTTCTACTTTTACACTTATTTTTTGAAAAATTTCCATGCTAAAATTTATAAGACTGCAAGAATATAAAGTAATGATTTACAGGTTGTTACTTGTTTATTTTTTTTATACCGTAAGCCGTTTTTTATTCTTTATTTATAATTATTCATATTTAGAAATTGATTCCATATCCGAGTATTTAAGACTGAGTTATCACGGAATTGCGTTTGATACGACTGCAATTTTTTATTTAAATAGTTTGTTTGTGTTGTTGTCAATGTTTCCTCTTCTGATTAATACACGGAAAGGCTATCAGAAATTATTATTTTTTGTTTACTTCCTTACAAACTTGATAGGGATGGCCTTAAACTTTGTAGATTTAATTTATTATAAATTCAATTATAGTAGAACTACAGTTTCAGAATGGGATGTCATCAAACATGAAAGCAATCTCCTTCAGATGTTTGGTCGTTTTGCCGTCAGTTATTGGCATGTTTTTTTATTATTTTTTCTTGTGACCGCTTTGTGGATATTCCTTTATATAAAAGTGAAAGTACACACAAAACCTTATGCGAAGGGCCTATTTGCTTATTTCCTTTCATCAGTGGTTTGCTTTCTTACCATGGCAACCCTTATGGTCGGTGGGATCCGAGGGGATTTTAAGTACAGTACACGTCCCATAAATTTAGTGGATGCAAATAGACATGTTTCTAAAATTCAACATGCAGACTTTGTTTTAAACACCCCTTTTGCCATTATCAGAACTTTTAATAAAGTAACATTTAAAAAAGTAGCTTATGATTTACCTAAATCAGTTGTTGACAGTTTAGCTCAACCAATTAAAACGTATCAGAAAGCCGTTCAAAAGCCTCCAAATGTTGTGGTCTTTATTACCGAAAGTTATAGTAGAGAATACATGGGTGCTTTTAATGATCCCTCAGTAATCAAAGATTATGTAAGCTACACCCCATTTTTAGATTCTTTGGCAACAAAAAGTTTGATATTTAACAATGCATATGCAAATGGAAGAAAATCCATCCACGGAATGTCTTCTGTATTGGCAGGAATTCCTTCTTTTAAAGATGCCTATACATCGTCCCCTTATGCCAATCAAGATATAGAATCCGTTGTTTCTATTTTAAATAACGAAGGTTATGACACCTCCTTTTTCCACGGAGCTCCCAATGGTTCTATGGGCTTTTTAGGATTTTCAAACATTCTAGGATTCGATCACTATTATGGTAAAACAGAATTCAATAACGATCTTTTGTTTGATGGAGTTTGGGGAATCTGGGACGCACCATTTTTTCAGTACACCAAAGAAGTTTTAGATACCAAAACAACGCCTTTTTTCTCTACAATTTTTACAGTCACTTCACACGAACCTTACATTATCCCTAAAGAATATGAAGGGGTATTTCCAAAGGGAACACTGCCAATGCATCAATGTGTAGGCTATACAGATTTTGCTTATAAACAATTTTTTGAAGCTGCCAAAAAGGAACCTTGGTTCGAAAACACCATTTTTATCATTACTGCGGATCATACAAATCAGATCCACTACAAGGAACAGTACTTAAATACCATTAATAGGTATGCCGTTCCTATTTTGATTTATAGTCCCAACGAAGAATATATAGGAGTTAATGAGGAATTGGCGCAACAAATTGATATTTACCCAACCATTTTAGATATGATTGGATACAATAAACCATTTCGAAGTTGGGGACGTAGTTTGGTGAATACCAGTGTTGACCGAATGCCTCCCTATGTCATGAATTTTAACAATCAAAATTATCAATACAGTAAGGGAAATATAATTTGTATCTTTGACGGTGAAAAAGCTATTGGTTTTTATGATATAAATGATTTAAAGTTTGAAAAAAATTTAATAGCAAACCGTACCAAAGAAATGGATGCTAGACTCATAAACCACGAAACAATTTCTGTCCCTGTTTGGGCGGATGCTAATAC
>JABAZA010000104.1 GCA_018608725.1 Flavobacteriaceae bacterium | reverse complement strand
TGACCACAATGATGACTTCTGTACATAAGACTAAATTAGTTGTGCAAATTTAACATTTAAAAATTAAAACTGATGGGCTTAGGAAATGACTTTATCCTTTTTTGTTTTCAATTTATTAATCAAATAAAATAATATAGGCACTACCACCAAGGTTAAAAATGTAGCAAATGACAACCCAAAGATAATCGCCCAGCCCATTGGTCCCCAAAAAGCAACGTTTTCTCCACCAATATAAAAATTTGGATTAAGTTGGGTTATAAGAGTTCTGAAATTAATATTAATTCCCAAAGCTAACGGAAGCAACCCTAAAATAGTTGTGATGGCAGTTAGTATGACAGGTCTTAAACGCGTTCTACCAGCTTCTACCACACATTCAACAAGTTGGGAGGAGTTGAGTTTGTCCGTTTGTTCCAATCCTAATTCCCGCCGTTTTCGAATCATGGTTAGATTGATATAATCGATTAAAACAATTGCATTATTAACAACAATTCCAGCGAGTGAAATGATTCCAATCATAGTCATAAGCACCACAAAATCCATTCTAAAAATAAGAAGTCCAAAGAGAACTCCAATCAAACTTAGAAACACAGAGATCGAAATAATAATAGGGGTTGTGGCGGAATTAAATTGTGCCACCAAGATTAAGAAAATCAAAAGAACCGCAATTAAAAGCGCACGACTAAGAAAGGCCATTTCTTCCGCTTGCTTTTCTTGTTCTCCTGTAAAGCTAACCGTTATGTTTTTTGGAATCTCAAATTTCTCGGCAATGCCTCTGATTTTATCGTTGACTTCTGTTGGGTTATAATCATTTAATACGTTGGAAAAAATCGTGACCACTCGTTCCAAATCGATACGTTTAATAGCACTAAAGGACGATTGGTTTTCTGTTGTTGCTACTGCCGAAATAGGGACTTGTTTTATTTGTCCATCACTTTGATTTCTAAACGTAATTTTTTGATCTAATAATGCAGATTTATTATAACGCATCTCGTCTTTGAGTCGGAGGTTAATAGGGTAATCATCCTCTGCGTTTTTATAGGTCGAGATTTCTTTACCATACAATGCCGTACGTAAGTTCGCTCCAATTTGCCCTGTCGAAATCCCCAATCGTCTTGCTTTTTGGCGATCTACAGAAACTAATAATTCTGGTTTTCCTTGATCGATATCTAATTTTAATTCTTCAATACCTCCAATATTGGAGCTGTTGATAAATGATTTTAGGCGATTGGCCGTTTCTAAAATTAAAACATAATCATCGCCTTTTACTTCTATATTTATAGGAGCGCCTGTTGGGGGTCCATCCTCTGGTTTGTCCACCACAATACTCACTCCAGGGTAGCCTTGCAGTAAGTTTCTAATGTCTTTAAGAACCGTTTCGGTATTGATGCCTTGTCGATCCTGATACTTCACAAAATCAATAGTGATTCGTGCTTTATTGGGCGATTTACCACCTTCTTGACCTCGAGAAGGATCGGAAGTACCTTCGCCAACTTGTCCAATAACAGAAGTAATAAGAAAGTTTTCGCCATTAACTTCATATTTTTTCAGATAGTTTTCTATATCTTTTTCAATTTCCATTGAAATAAGATTTGTTTCTTCAATATCTGTTCCAATCGGATATTCAATAAAGACAAAGACTTGTTTGGCATCGGTATTTGGAAAGAATAATATTTTTGGAGGAAATGTGTACATTAAAAACCCTGCAAGAATTAACAACCCAAATGTTCCAACGATAATACCTCCCGGTTTTTTTCCTTTAAGTGCGTAACTTAAAAACCGTTCGTAGAGGGTTTCTAATTTTGAAATAAAAGTGACTTTAGATTCTTTTTTGGGCACTACTTTCATATACACAGAAATCAACATCGGATTGATGATTAGGGCAACAAACAAAGAGGAACTCAATACAATAATCAGAGTGATTGGAAGCCATTTCATGAATTCTCCCATGATACCTTCCCATAAAATCAAGGGTAAAAATGCGGCTAATGTTGTGGCGGTCGAGGCAATGATTGGCATTGCGACTTCTCCCACACCTAGTTTAGCAGCTTTAATTCTTGGGTAGCCTTCGTCCATCAATCGATACACGTTTTCGACCACAACAATGCCGTTATCAACCAACATTCCAAGTGCAATAACTAAAGAGAATAATACCATTGTGTTAAGGGTAACCCCCATAAAACTCAGAATAGAAAACGATAAAAACATCGATAATGGAATGGCAATTCCAACAAACAATGCATTTCTAAAGCCTAAAAAGAAGTAGAGGACTGCAACGACTAAAATAACCCCTAATATGATACTGTTTTCAAGATCTGAAACCATTGTTCGAGTGTCATTAGACTGGTCGTTTGTTTTGGAGATAATTAAATTGTTAGGAAATACATTTGCAGCGGCATCCTCCAAAAGCGCATCAATTTTTGTTGAAGCCTCAAGAAGGTTTTGCCCGCCTCTTTTTTTAACATCTAACATGACCACAGGCTGTAGATACTCACGAGCAAAACTCTCTTTTTCTTGTTCTTTGAAATCTACATCCGCAATATCTCTTAGGTAAACGATGTTACCTTTTTCTTGTTTGACAATAATATCTTTAACCGCTAAGGGATCCTTAAATTCGCCTAAAACACGGACGGTTCTTCTAATACCATTCTCCAGAATATCTCCCCCAGAAATACTCATGTTTTCAAATGCAACTGCATTTTCAATATCGTTGAAGCTAATTTTTGAAGCTTCCATTTTATACAAATCTACCGCAATTTCAAGTTCCTTTTCTTGAACTCCTCGGATGTCAACACTCGAAATTTCCGAAAGCTCTTCAATTTTATCTTCTAAATATTCCGCATATTCTTTAAGTTGATCCATCGAAAATTCGCCAGACAAGTTAATATTCATAATTGGAATTCGCTCGCTAAAATTCATTTCCGAAACACTCGGTTCAGAAGGCAAGTCCTTGGGAAAGTCTGGATCAGCCATTGCTACATCGACTTTGTCTTTTACTTTTTGAAGTGCTTCAGTAGGCGTAAAATCAAAACTAAATTCCACCACAATACTAGAGTAGCCTTGAATGGAATTAGACGTAATTTTGTCAACTCCAGTAATTGAGTTTATTTCTTTTTCTAACCGCTTGGTAATTAGCTTTTCTACATCCAGTGCCGAATTTCCAGGATAAGGAGTTGCAACATAAATTTGTGGGATAATAATTTCTGGAAAATTTTCACGCGCCATTCCTGTGTATGAAAGTAATCCACTCAATACAATGATAAATGTAATCACTGAAACGGTCATGCGATTTGAGATCGCCCAAGAAGAAAGTTTAAATTCTTTTATTTTTTTTGCGCTCATAGTTTCCTAGTGTACAAGAGTTACTTCTTCATTATTATTTACAAGTCGTGCGCCTTTATCTACCAAAATCGAATTCGGAACAAGCCCGTCAGATATGTAAGATTGGTTGTCGTAATTCATAACTTCTGTTACATACGTTTTAATAACCTTGTGATTGTTTTCTTTAGGTTCAATAGTATAAACAAAGGTTTTATTATCGCGATCTCTTTGTACAAGCCGCGTTGGGATAACAGTCCCATTCGCCTTAAAGTCATTTATTTTAATGTCTGCAAGTAAATTTGCTTTTAACTCATTATTAGGGTTTTTAAGATCGATACGCATTTTAAAACTTCGATTGCTTGGATTGATAAAATTCCCAACTTGAGAGACTGAGGCTTCAACAGAGGTTCCAATAGATCTAAAATTTAGCAGAACTTTGGTGTCTTTTTTTATGGAATTTAAATACGTTTCAGTGACCTCGCTTTCTACATAAACCTTATTCAGGTTTACAAGTTTTAGGAAAGGTTTTTGTGGCGAAGTGAGTTCTCCAGTTTTGGCATAAATCTGATCAATGATCCCTGAAAATGGAGCGATTATTTTCATTTTTCGTGCTTGTGCTTTCAAGCTTTTCACACTATTTTCTAGACCTTCTTTTTGGGCTTTTGCTTGTAGATATTGAATTTCACTTCCAATATTCTGTTCCCATAGTCTGGCTTGACGTTCAAAGGTAGTTGTTGCTAGGGCGAGTTGTGTGTCTAATTGTAAAACAGAATTATCTATAACATCACTATCCAAGGTTGCTAGGAGCTGCCCTTTTGAAACTTTTTGCCCTTCTTTAACCAAAATAGCCGTTACAGTACCGCCCATTTCTGCATGAAGATCAATGGTTTGATCGGCTTTCACAGTTCCCTGTACTTCTACATAGTGATTAAAATCTTTGACTTCTGCCTTGATAGAGGTTACACTCATAAGTTTTTTCAGTGTATCTAACTCTGAAATCGCTATTTCAATTTCTTTCAGCTCTGTTCCCATACGGTCCATTTGTTCTTTAAGAGCTGCCTTTTTGGTTTTTAAGTCGGTCAAGGATTGTGATTCTTTATCCGAAGTGCCGCAGGAGAGCACAAGTGATAAAATAAGTAGTGAAAATAGATGTTTCATCATTGTAAAATTATGGAGTTGTTTCATTATTTAATTTTTAAGGGTTGGGGTAATAAGTGCTTCTAAATTTACTCTCTTAACAAGGATATTTAACATAGATGATAAATAGTCTTCTTGTGCAGTATATAATTGGCGTTGTGCCTGAGATAAATCAAAACTCGTAACCAGTCCTTCAAAGAATTTTATTTCATTCTTTTTGGCTATGTTTTCTGAAAGTTCAAGGGCCTCTTTTTTGATTTCAAGATCTTCAACCGCAAACTCATACTCACTTTTTGCACGAGAAATTTCTAGCTTAATTTTTTCTGAAGTATCTTTTAAAAGTGATTTCGATTTTTCTAAATTAAGGCGCGCCTTTTTAGTAGATGCACTGCGTCCAAAAGAACTAAAAAGAGGAACTTTCATTGAAACACCAAACAGAGATGCACCAAACCAATTTTGAGATTTATCTAAAAAATTGAATTGATTATTATTCCCAGAATAGCTGCCATTCAGAAATACATCTAAGGTAGGCAATGCTTTACTTTTTTCTAATTTAAGGAGCAGTTCCTTGCTTTTTAAATCATTGAAGGCAATTTTGTAATCCACTACATTTTCTACTTCAAGAATAGATTCTAAAGGCTTTAGCGAGGCATACATCGCAATCAATTGACCAAGGTTATCTGTCAGCTCAACATGAGTGTCCAAATCAAGACCAATAGTATTATTAAACATTTGATATGCAATTTTGTTTAGGCGTTTGATATAGTTTTGATTGCTTTTTAAACTGGCCAAGGTCAGTTGTAATTGTTGGATGCTTTCCTGTTCAATGAACCCATTTTCATATACCTTTATAAGATCGCTCAAATTTTTTTCTAACAACCTAATATTTGAGTTTACAATGTTTAAGTTTTCTTCAGAAAGCAACGCATTTCCGTAGGCATAGGCAACCATTTTACGAAGCTCAATAGCTGTTTTTTCTTTGGCATTTTCTGAGATCTCAAGATATACTTTGGCTGCCTGGAGGCCCACTAAATAGGATCCGTCAAACAGTTTTTGTGAAACAGTAACAGTTCCGTTCATTGTTTGTTTAGTTCCAAAAGCAATTTCGGAAAACTGACCTGGACTCCCACCAAAAAACTCTGCTGGGATCAATGAAATTTGTTGTTTTAACCAGTTGTTATAAGTAATTGCTGCTTTAATTTGTGGCAATCCAGTTGCTGTTGTCTCCCATTTTTGGAGTTTGGCGATTTCTACATCACGAGCGGCGTTTTTGCTCATAGAATTATTTTGTAGTGCAAAATCAACGGCCTCTTTTAATGAGAATTGTGAAACCTCTTGCTGAGAAAACAACGAAGTCGTTATTAATAAAAAAAGTGTGAGTTTAGGAAGCATTTGGAGTTAGGTTTGATTTTATATAGTTATTAAGTAGATTTAATCCAGTTGTGGTAACAATGGCACGTAAATGATATTCGAGGTAACTTTCAAAAAGATAGTTTTTATCAAAAAGGGATTCTGGGAAAATGCTAATATCTCGGATCCCAGTCATTCCATTAAAATACATTCTTGAAATAAAGTCAATATCAATATCGGGTCTAAACAATCCTGTATTCACTCCCATTTTTAGACTGTTTTCAACAGAAGAGTGCATTTTTTCAAATTGTTTTATTTTTAAGCGGTCATAAATTTTGGGGTAATATTTTTTGAGCTGGTGTTGAGGTGAAACTCTTTCGTTTTTCAAGTAATTCATCACAAATAGTTTGATGTCATACAGCTCTTCAATTGGATTAATAGAGGCGGCATTAATTCTGTCAATGCCTTCTGATATATGATCAAGAACAGAAAAAGTAACCACTTCTACAAGCTCTGTTTTGTTTGAAAAATGAGCGTAAATGGTTTTTTTAGAAATACCAATAGCATTCGCAATGTCATCCATTGTAACACTCTTGAACCCTAGCGATAAAAATAATTCTTCAGATTTTGATATAATATTTTCTCTCATAACACGGCGCGAATTTACAACAGGAAACTCAAAAAACAATTAAAGTTTCCAAAGTTTTGCAAAGATTTAACATTTATTAGTTTCACATTGTCACATAGTTTTAGGAATTCACTTATTTTTGTATAATGAAATCCATTGAAACGTACCAAAAACAATTTTTAGCGTATTTAGAAGCTTACAAAACAATACGAGAGCCTAAGAACCTCTACGAACCTATTCAGTATATTTTGAATTTGGGTGGAAAGCGTTTACGCCCCGTATTGACACTTATGACTGCGGATTGTTTTGATGGTGAAATCAAGACTGCGCTTGACGCTGCTTTAGCCGTTGAGGTATTTCATAATTTTTCGCTCATTCATGATGACATTATGGACGCTGCACCTTTGCGCCGAGGCCATCAAACCGTACATGAAAAATGGGATTTGAATACCGGAATTTTATCAGGAGATGCCATGCTAATTATGGCGTATCAACTGTTTGAAAATTATCCCCCAAACATTTTTCAAAAACTTGCAAAACTGTTTAGTAAAACCGCTTTAGAAGTTTGTGAAGGTCAACAGTACGACATTGATTTTGAAACTCGTGATACCGTCTCAATTTCGGAGTACCTTAAAATGATTGAATACAAAACAGCGGTATTGGTTGGAGCTGCTATGAAAATGGGAGCAATCATTGCTAATGCCTCTAAAGATGATCAGGAGCGTTGTTATGAATTCGGAAAAAACCTAGGGATTGCGTTTCAACTACAAGACGATTATTTAGATGCTTTTGGAAATCCAGAAACATTTGGAAAACAAGTAGGAGGCGATATTATTGAGAATAAAAAAACCTATTTATATTTAAAAGCTTTAGAGTTTTCGTCTGAAAAGGATAAACTACATTTGAAGCAATTATTTAGCTCAGAGACTAATAATTCAAGTGAAAAGATACAAGTTACTAAACAGATTTTCTCAGCTTCAGGATCTGCAGAAGCGACTCAAAAGGCAATTTCATTTTATACCACAAAAGCTTTTGAGATTCTGAAAACGATAAACATTTCAGAACCAAAGAAACAGATCCTAGAGAGTTTCGGGACACAGCTTATGACTCGAGATGTTTAAGTTAAGACAAGTATTTACCTTTTTAATTTTGTAAATATATTTTAAGTTTTATACAGTTTAAAAAAACCAACTTTTTTGAAGAATCTACATTTCTTTAAAATATCTTCATATTTATATCATTTTGATATTTCATATTCCTGAAAAGTCGTATTTTTGAACTATATTTTTCTGAAGAAAAAATAGAATGATCAATTCATGGATAAGTATTCCTTTTTAAACGCCGCGCATACCGCCTATTTTGCGGATTTATACGAACAGTATCAACAAGATCCAGACAGTGTTGAGCCAAGTTGGAAAGCCTTTTTTCAAGGCTATGACTTTGGAACTGAAAGTTTTGAGGTTTCTGATGATATTGTAGAAGGCGTTAAGACTCAAATTCCAGAGCACGTCCAAAAAGAATTTCAAGTTGTAAAACTTATTGACGATTACCGTACCCGTGGGCATTTGTTTACCAAAACAAACCCTGTTAGAGATCGAAGAAAATATACACCCTCTTTAGAACTCCATAATTTTGGACTCTCATCAGCAGATTTAGACACCGTTTTTAATGCAGGTGATATCATTGGCATTGGCCCTCAAAGTTTACGCGTGATTCAACAGCACCTGGAAGCTATTTATTGCGATGCGATAGGGATAGAATACATGTATATCCGAAGACCAAATGAGCGTCAATGGATTCAAGATAAACTTAATAACAACGATAATCACGGAAGTTTTTCTGCTGATGAAAAAAAACATATCCTCAAAAAATTAAACGAAGCGGTTTCGTTTGAAACCTTTTTGCACACAAAGTATGTGGGTCAAAAACGATTTTCATTGGAAGGGAATGAATCTCTAATTCCTGCCATTGATGCCCTTATTGAAAAAGCGGCTGCTTATGGAGTCAAGGAATTTGTAATGGGGATGGCACACCGTGGGCGTTTGAGTACACTGACCAATATCTTTGGAAAATCAGCCAGTGATATTTTTAGTGAATTTGACGGAAAAGATTACGAAGAAGAAGTTTTTGATGGCGATGTAAAATACC
This sequence comes from Flavobacteriaceae bacterium, assembly GCA_018608725.1. Lineage (GTDB taxonomy): Bacteria > Bacteroidota > Bacteroidia > Flavobacteriales > Flavobacteriaceae > Hel1-33-131. The sequence continues at coordinate 1,053 of JABAZA010000104.1, read as the reverse complement.
ACCTCGGATGGACTAGTGATCGCTTAACGGATAATGGCAATCGCATTAATTTGAGCATTGCACCAAACCCTTCACATCTTGAAACAGTAGGGGCCGTTGTTGAAGGTATTACAAGAGCTAAACAAGATAAATTAAACCCCGAAGATACGAGTAAAGTATTGCCAATTGTGGTACATGGCGACGCTGCCATCGCAGGGCAAGGACTTGTTTATGAGGTTGTACAAATGGCACAGCTCGACGGCTATAAAACCAACGGTACCATCCATATTGTGGTCAACAATCAAATTGGATTTACCACAAATTATCTCGATGCTCGATCCTCTACCTATTGTACCGATGTTGCAAAAGTGACGCTATCGCCAGTATTACATGTCAATGCCGATGATGCCGAAGCTGTGGTTCACTCCATTTTATTTGCATTAGATTTTAGAATGCAGTTTAAGCGTGATGTATTTATTGACTTATTAGGCTATCGAAAATATGGTCATAATGAAGGCGATGAACCACGTTTTACACAACCAAAACTGTATAAAGCCATTGCCAGTCATGACAATCCACGCAATATCTATGCACAAAAATTAATTGAAGAAGGCATTATTGATTCTAACTACGTTTCAAAGTTAGAACAAGACTATAAGGCGTCTTTAGAAACGGAATTAGTAACCTCAAGAAAAGAAGATAAGACCGTCATTACGCCGTTTATGCAACAGGCTTGGGAAAATTTCCCAAGAGCCAAAGCAAATAAAATGCGAGATACAATAGACACTACGTATCCAAAAGAGAAATTAGTTTCAATAGCCAAAAAGATATCATCGCTGCCTGAAGATAAAAAGTTTATTCGAAAAATTTCGCGCTTAATTGAAGCTCGAAAACAAATGTTTGAAAAGGATAAACTCGATTGGTCCATGGCGGAACATTTGGCGTATGGCTCTCTATTAGAAGAAGGATTTAATGTCCGTATCTCTGGACAAGATGTCGAACGTGGAACGTTCTCGCATCGTCATGCCGTAGTAAAAGTTGAAGACAGTGAAGAAGAAGTCATTCTTCTCAAAA
>JABAZA010000041.1 GCA_018608725.1 Flavobacteriaceae bacterium | reverse complement strand
GGAAGAGAATTAACAGAAGTACTCAGTCAAAATGACAAGCATGAATACAATATGCATAAGCTAAACTTGCATTATGTGACCATGACAAATTACGATGATAATTTTAAAAATATTGAGGTTATCTTCAACAAAGACAACGTTACAAATACACTCGGAGAAGTACTTGAGACCCATGGAAAAACACAGCTAAGAATGGCTGAAACAGAGAAATATCCGCATGTTACTTTTTTCTTTTCTGGAGGACGTGAAACAGCCTTCAAAGGAGAAGAACGTATTTTGAAAAATTCTCCGAAAGTAGCCACTTATGATCTTCAGCCAGAAATGAGTGCTTTTGAACTTAAAGATGCTCTTGTCGCTGAACTCAAAAAAGAAACTCTTGATTTTGTATGTTTAAATTTTGCCAATGGTGATATGGTTGGGCATACAGGAGTGATGGACGCTGCTATTAAAGCCTGTGAAGCGGTAGATACTTGTGTTGAAGCGGTAATCACCACTGCTTTGGAACACAACTACACAACCCTACTCATTGCCGATCATGGAAATTGCGAAACGATGATTAATCCTGACGGAACTCCTAATACAGCTCATACGACCAATCCTGTTCCCATTATTTTGATCGACAAAGAACTCACTTCCATCAAAGATGGCGTGCTTGGTGATATTGCACCAACTATTTTAAAACTTATAGGAATTGAAAAACCCGAAGTTATGACCCAAAATAGCTTAATCTAAATTAATCCTAATGGACTTAACCAAAACCTTCACTCTAGCAATTGACTTTGACGGCACAATCGTGGAAGATGCATACCCAAAAATTGGGAAACCAAAACTATTTGCTTTTGAAACCTTAAAAAAACTACAACAAGATGGGCATCGATTGATACTTTGGACCTATCGTTATGGAAAAACACTGCAAGAAGCAGTTGATTTTTGTAAAGAAAATAATCTTGAATTTTATGCTGTTAACTGTAGTTTTCCAAACGAGGACTATGACCCCAAAAAAAGCAGAAAAATAAATGCAGACCTTTTTATTGATGATAGAAACGTTGGAGGCTTTTATGGTTGGGGAGAAATTTATCAACTCCTATCCGAGAGTGACAACCCTTTATCGCTTCCAAAGAAAAAACGTTTTTTTGGATTCTTCAAGTCTTAAAACTTTAAGACAACTCTAACAAAATCAAGCGTATAAAACCAACTAAAAAAGGCTTTTATTAAGTATCTTTGTGCATAATTTTTTAGTATGCTCACGCTTAAATCAAAAGAAGAAATAGAACTCATTCGCGAAAGTGCCCTTATTGTTTCAAAAACATTAGGAATGTTGGCTGGCGAAATAAAACCTGGAGTTACCACCTTACAACTAGATGCACTCGCCGAAACATTTATTAGAGACCACGGAGCCATTCCGGGGTTTTTGGGGATGTACGGATTTCCAAACACGCTTTGTATGAGTCCAAACGATCAAGTCGTTCATGGAATTCCAAATGATACTCCGCTTGTTGAAGGCGATATTATTTCAATTGATTGTGGCGCTTTAAAAAATGAATTTTATGGCGATCATGCTTACACCTTTTCCGTAGGTGAGATTGACGAAGACACTCAAAAGTTATTAGAAGTTACTAAAGCTTCGCTTTATGAAGGCATTCGAGCATTTAAACACCACAACCGTGTAGGAGATGTTGGTTATGCCATTCAAAACTACTGTGAATCTCATGGCTATGGAGTGGTAAGAGAACTCATCGGACACGGAATTGGACGTATCATGCACGAGGAACCCGAAATGCCAAATTATGGAAAACGCGGTCGAGGGAAAAAATTTCAAGAAGGAATGGTTGTTGCAATTGAACCGATGATCAATATGGGAACTCATAAAATCAAACATCACAAAGATGGGTGGACAATTACTACAAAAGACAACAAACCAAGTGCCCATTTTGAGCACAATGTTGCGCTTGTAGATGGACAACCCGAATTATTATCAACCTTTGCTTATGTTTATGAAACACTCGGAATAAAAAGTAATGAAGAGGATGGACTAAGAGTCCATCCATTAACACTATAATTAACCAATACATGAGTCGCTTAAAAGCTATTGAATTACAACTAGAACCGCTACGTGATCAGCTAAAATCACACCCTTTATATAATACACTTTCAAACATAGAGGATGTCGCTGTGTTTATGGAGAACCATGTGTTTGCCGTTTGGGATTTTATGTCCTTACTTAAATCACTTCAAAATCATTTGACAAATACAAATGTTCCTTGGACCCCAAAAGGGCATGGACCAACAGCACGTTTTATCAATGAAATAGTTATGGCTGAAGAAAGTGATGTCAACGAACTGGGAGTTCCTATGAGTCATTTTGAAATGTATATCGATGCGATGAAACAGGTTGGTGCAAATACAACTGCCATAGACTTGTTTGTAAAGGCAATTGAAAATGGAGACTCTATTGAAACTGCCGCCCAAAGAATAAATTTAGAAAAACCTATTGTGGAGTTTATACAATTCACAATGGAAGTTGTAAACTCCAACAAACCACACTGTGTTGCTTCGGCGTTTACGTTTGGAAGAGAAGATGTCATTCCAGATATGTTTTTAGAAATTGTAAGCCAGTCTCAAACTCAAGACAATGACCAAACGTATGGTAAACTACTTTACTATTTGAACCGTCATATTGAATTAGACGGCGATGAACACGGACCAATCTCCCTAAAAATGGTCGCTGAACTTTGTGGTGATGACGCTTCAAAATGGGAAGAAGTATTAGAGATAGCAAATGACGCATTAAGACTTCGTTTGAAGCTTTGGGACCATATAACCGAGTGTATAAAGCACAAATACGTTGAGGCATAAATACTTAAATTTTGAAAACACTTTTTAAGTTTATTTTAAATTTAATACCACGACCCCTACTCATAAAACTGAGTTATATTGCACAACCCATTCTAGTTTTATTTTTAAGAGGAAGTCGCTATACCGATCCAATTGATGGTAAACAGTTTCGGAAATTTTTGCCTTATGGTTATGAAAACCCGCGAGGAAATGTGCTCTCACCCTCCACCCTGTCCTTAGAGCGTCACCGGTTATTGTGGTTATATCTAAAAAATGAAACCGATTTTTTCACTGCACCCAAAAAAATATTACACTTTGCACCCGAGCAGGCTTTTTACAAACGCTTTAAAAACATTAAACATTTTGACTATGTGACTACGGATCTGAACTCGCCCATTGCGACAGTCAAAGCAGATATTTGTAATCTTCCGTTTGAATCCAATAATTTTGATGTCATTCTATGCAATCATGTTCTCGAACATATTTTGGATGATGCAAAAGCCATGCAAGAACTTTTTCGTGTCCTCCGTCCTGGAGGAATGGGCATCTTTCAAATCCCTCAAGATTTAAAGCTCGAAAAAACGTTTGAAGACCATAGCATAAACGACAAGAAAGAACGTGCTAAGATTTTTGGACAATACGATCATGTACGTATTTATGGACGTGATTACTTTCAAAAACTAAGAACAATTGGCTTTGAGGTGAATGAAGTGGATTATACCGCTGCATTATCAGATCAAGAAATTGACCGCTACCGATTGGCTAAAGGCGAAATTATTCCTGTGGTTTATAAACCTATTTCGTAGGGAAATTGTTCAAGGCTAACACTTCAAAATCCTTGTTTATATTTTCAAAAATAAGATACGCTTGCAGTTCAGGATGCTGAGCTAAAAACGCTTTAACTCTTTCAACACCCATCGCCTGAAAGGCTGTAGCATAGCCATCGGCCATCATACATGAATCGGCAATTACGGAGACACTTAAAATATTTGTTTTGGTTGGATAGCCTGTTTTAGTGTTTATGATATGGGCATAACGGTTGCCATTAGCGTCTAATTTAAACTTACGGTAAGTTCCAGAAGTTGCCATGGCTTTATCTTTAAGAACAAAGACGTTATCATAACTCTGTGAGCCATCAAAATTGGGGTTTTCAATGCCAACAGTCCACCCACTTTGTTTGGCCGTATTGATGCCTTTTACTCGGAGTTCACCTCCAATATTAATAAGGTAATTGTCGTGGTTTTTAGCGTCTAAAAACGCTGCAACGACGTCCACAGCGTAGCCTTTGGCAATCGCATTAAAATCTAAATAAGGCTTGGGAGTCGTTTTAATGAGGGTGTTCTTTTTTAATTCTATTTTGTCAAAGCCAACAAACTGCATTAAACTATCAATCCTAAGACTATCGAGTTTGGTTTTATTGAGTTCTGACCCAAAATTCCAGGCATTGACAAGTGTTCCAATGGTAGGATCAAATACGCCATTTGTTGCCTTGTATATGTTTTTTGACGCCTTGAATACTTCTACAAAATGAGCATCCACAACATCTAATTGGTGTTTATTAACCTTAGAGATGTCTGAATCCGTTTGGTAATTAGACATGGAAGTATTGATGACTGAAAAAATACTATCGATTGACTTTTGATGATTTTCGTTGTTGCTAGAAGAATAAGTAACCTCATAAAAGGTGCCAAAGATTGGGCCATTTAATTTCGTGATTGCTAGTTCTTGATCACAAGAAAGGCATGAAACTAAAATCCCTAAATAAAAAAAAATAAACCTGTACTTCATTTAATTCAAATTTGTTTCGATGACTTGAATCCCATTGTATTCTATAAGGTATTCTTCATTCAAATAGACAGGTAGATCTTCGCCTTTTGGATTGCCAATTCCAACTCCAGCATACAGTACTTTTGCGTCTTTGTCCATAGCATGATTTTTGAAGGTTTCCATCCAAATGACATCATAATTATTAGGGTTTTCAGGGAGCTTCACCACCCGAACGATGACAAAAAAGTATTGACTATTTTTATCAATACACACAAACTGAGGGTGTTTTTTGAGTTTACTATTAATGGCTACAAACTCAAAACCTCGGGACTCTAAATCCTTCCCAACGTGATTCATTGCTAAGTTGTGCATTTCTTGTTTTGAAAGTGGTTGACTCATAGTACAAAAATACAAAAAGCCCAACACAAGTGCTGGGCTAGATTATAAAAAGATTTAGAAGTGATTAACCTCCAAAGTCATCAAATCGAATGTGTTCATCTGGAATTCCAAAATCTTCACCCATTTTTTGAACCGCTTGATTCATTAATGGAGGTCCACAGAAATAGAGTTCGATATCTTCTGGTGATTCATGATGATTTAAATAATTATCGATCACACAGTTGTGGATAAATCCAATAAAACCATCACCTTCGCCATCAATTCCATCTTTTACTTTCCAGTTATCTTCTTCCATGGGTTCGGATAAGGCAAGGTAAAATTTAAAATTTGGAAATTCTTTTTCAAGTTGTTCAAAATGGTCTAAATAGAACAATTCACGTTTAGAACGTCCTCCGTACCAATAGGTTACTTTACGACCTGTTTTAAGAGTTTTGAATAGGTGGTATAAATGCGAACGCATTGGCGCCATACCAGCACCTCCACCAACGTATAACATTTCGGAATCACTTTCATTAATAAAAAACTCACCGTAAGGTCCAGAGATGGTTACTTTATCGCCAGGTTTTTGAGCAAAAATATAAGAGGATGCAATTCCAGGATTCACGTCCATCCAACCATTTTTGGCACGGTCCCATGGCGGGGTTGCAATACGCACGTTTAACATAATTTCACGTCCTTCTGCAGGGTAGGATGCCATTGAATAGGCACGCTCTACAATTTCATTATTTTTCATCGTTAACGGCCAAAGACCAAACTTGTCCCATTCCGCTTGAAATTTATCTGGAGTATCATGTTCTTCTGGATGCGCTGTAATGTCAATATCCTTAAAGTCTATTTCACATTCTGGAATTTCGATTTGAATATATCCACCTGCTTTATATCCCATATCTTCTGGAATTTCCACTACAAATTCCTTAATAAAAGATGCTACATTATAATTTCTTACAACCGTAGCTTCCCATTTTTTAATTCCAAAAACTTCTTCTGGAATGGTAATTTCCATGTCTTGTTTTACTTTTACCTGACACGATAAACGTGCCCCATCTTTAAGCTCTTTTCTTGAGAAGTGAGGTGTTTCGGTTGGCAAGGCTTCACCCCCACCAGAGAGCACATGGCACTCACATTGAATACAGGTTCCTCCACCTCCACAAGCAGAAGGTAAAAATATTTTATTCCCACCTAATGTGGATAATAATGTAGCTCCTGAAGCAACTTCAATTTCACGTTCACCATTGATAAGGATTTTTACAGGTCCTGATGGTGATAGTTTTTGTTTTACAAAAAGGAGTACACTGATTAATACTAAGGAAATTACTAAAAATGCTACGACGGTAGCTAAAATGGTTCCGGATGTTCCAGCGGCTAAAATCATCATATTAGTTAACTGTTTTTATTTGGTTATCTACTTCTTTTTCAATTTCTAAAGTTTCAGTAACGACTTCTTTTGGCGTTTCTTTCACTTCTTCGTCACCTCCTGTGAGCATACCACCAAAGCTCAAGAACCCAATTCCCATGAGTCCTGTAACAATGAATGTAATTCCTAGCCCTCTGAGTGGTGCAGGCACATTAGAATAGCGTATTTTTTCGCGAATAGCGGCAATCGCTAAAATGGCTAAAAACCACCCTATTCCCGAGGATATTCCATAATTTACTGCCAAGCCTAAGGTTTCTATCTCACGTGACTGCATAAATAAAGATCCTCCTAATATCGCACAGTTTACTGCGATTAGTGGTAAGAAAATACCAAGTGAGTTGTAGAGTGAAGGTGAAAATTTTTCAACTACAATTTCAACGAGTTGAACCATGGTCGCGATCGTTGCAATAAACATGATGAACGAAAGGAAACTAAGGTCATACTCTGCAAATTCAGGACCTAACCATGCTAGTGCACCAGGTTGTAATAGATATTGATCCAACAACCAGTTTAGAGGTACTGTAATGGCCAGTACAAAAATAACGGCGGCACCAAGTCCTACGGCGGTTGCTACTTTTTTAGAGACGGCTAAATAGGAGCACATGCCCAAGAAAACCGCAAACACCATATTATCAATAAAAATTGATTTGAAAAATAATTCGATGTGTTCTATCATTGTCTTTTATTTAAATTCTTACTAAAGAAATTAATCCTCAATTAATGTTGTGTTTCTACTGCGTTGTACCCAAATAATAAGGCCTACAATAATCAAGGCCATGGGAGGCATGAGCATAAATCCATTATTTTCATACCCTGTAGAATAGAGTCCTGTTTTTTCAATTGGATCACCCAATACTGGAATTCCAAAAAGAGTACCAGATCCTAAAAGTTCTCTAAAAAATCCTACAACCAAAAGTATAACTGCATATCCAAATGCATTTCCAATACCATCTAAAAAAGCTTTCCACGGTCCGTTTCCAAGAGCAAAGGCTTCAAAACGACCCATGATAATACAGTTGGTAATAATCAGTCCAACGAATACAGAAAGTGTTTTACTGAGTTCATAAGCAAAGGCCTTAAGAACTTGATCAACGATAATTACTAAGGACGCTACTACGATGAGTTGAACGATAATTCTGATTTTTGAAGGAATGATATTACGCATTAATGAAATGACAACATTTCCAATTCCTAGTACAAAAAGCACTGCAATTCCCATCACTAAAGAGGCTTTGAGTTCAGCTGTAATTGCTAGAGCAGAACAAATCCCTAATACTTGAATTGTAATTGGGTTGTTATCTGCTAACGGATCCGTTATTAATTTGGCATCTTTTTTTGAAAGTAGTCCCATGTTAGTTCAATTGATTTTTTAAATTTTTAAAGTATGGTAAATACAATTTTAGATCGCTCTTAATCATTGCAGATACGCCGTCACCTGTGATTGTAGCACCTGCTAATGCATCGACTTCATAATCGTCTTTAATAAGGTTTTTAGGGTCATTATTTCCTTTCGCTACAGTGATTCCTTTAAAGTCACCATTGTCTGAAAGTAATTTTTCTCCTACAAAATCGTCCATAAAATAACGTTGTTTGATATTGGCTCCTAAACCAGGTGTTTCAGCAGCATGATCAAAAAAGGCTCCTTGAACCACCATGTCTTCATTTAGTGCAACATAACCCCAAATAGCATCCCAAAGTCCTTTTCCTCGAATTGGGACAATGTAAAAGGACTCCCCTTCTTTTTGACCTACAAATAAAGGAAGTAATCGAGTTCCGCCATTTTTGGCTTTTGCTTGTTCTTTTTTGACATCAATAAGGTAAGCTTCCGTATTTTCTTCAGAGCTTCCATCCGCATTAATCAATAATTGTTTTGAGATATATTTTGAAAATTCGCCTGCAACTTTGTCGGTTCCAATAAATTTAATGTCCGTAGCTCCATTTTCATTGATTCCCATTGCATACAAAATGTTTTGTTGTTTTTCCATACGCTCATTCTCTTGAATATTGGGTTTCAACGAGGAGGCTGTAAAGGCTAATAAGGATCCTACGACAACTACCATTGCGATGGCAAATAAGATCGTATATTTATTTGTGTCTGTATTAGTACTCATAATTATGCAGTTTTAACTTTAAGACGTTTCATTCGTTTTTTGACATTTCCTTGAACCACATAATGATCGATGGTTGGAGCAAACACATTCATCAGAAGAATGGCTAAAAAGACCCCTTCTGGATAGGCAGGATTGAACACACGAATCATAATGGAAATGAATCCAATCAAAAATCCATATATCCATTTTCCTTTGTTGGTTTGGGCTGCTGTTACAGGATCGGTGGCCATAAATACGGCTCCAAATAAGATACTACCAATGATTAGATGTTGCCAGAATGGAACACTCATCAATCCAAAAAACTTGCTTGAGCTTGAGATCCAACCAGCATCTACAACACCATTAAAAATGAGTCCCATAACAAGTGCTCCTATAATTGTACTGAAAATAATTCTCCAGCTTCCTATTTTTGTAAATATTAAAAAGAGTGCACCAAGAATAATCAATAATTTTGAAGTTTCTCCAACTGAACCTGGAATTATTCCCCAGAACATATCCCAATAGTCATACACTACGGAATTGTTTTGAGCATAACTTCCTAATATAGTTTCTCCTGAAATGGCATCTGCTGTTCCTGCTCGTTCAACCGCTCCGTGTACCCAAACTTTATCCCCACTCATCCATGTTGGATAGGCAAAGAATAAAAAGGCACGAATGGTCAGTGCTGGATTTAAGATATTCATTCCTGTGCCTCCAAAAACTTCTTTACCAATCACCACACCAAAAGCCACAGCAACTGCAAGCATCCAAAGCGGTAAGTCTATTGGAACAATAAGTGGCACTAACATCCCTGTTACAAGATAGCCTTCTTCAACTTCATGGCCTTTAATAACAGCAAAAAGAAACTCAATTGCCAAGCCAACTCCATAAGAGACAACAACTAAAGGCAATACTTTCCACATTCCAATGACTAAGTTGTCCAAAGTCCAAAATGATGCTCCTAAAAACCCTTGAGCAGATTCAATTGTTCCCAGTGCTAGGTGGTGTTGGTAACCTGCATTAAACATTCCAAAAATCAAACATGGAACCATGGCCATAATAACGGTATTCATGGTACGCTTTAAATCATCGGCAGCTTTAATATGTGTACCGTTGTGCGTAGTTTCGTTTGGCAAATATAAAAAGGTATGTAAGGCATTAAAGGCAGGAGCCATTTTTGTACCTCTATACTTTTCTTTAATAGTGTGT
>JABAZA010000010.1 GCA_018608725.1 Flavobacteriaceae bacterium | reverse complement strand
TGGGTGACAAAGCCCGGGTGATTAAAATTGACGTTGAAAAAAATCAGGATCTTGCTGACGCACTTCGTATAAAAGGCTTGCCAACACTTATTATTTATAAATCAGGTGACATGAAGTGGCGCAAAAGTGGAGAGCTAGACGCCAATACGATCATTGGTCGGATTCAAGAGTATGTATAATTCCCACTTTAACTCTTAAAGTGTGTCCTCAATATTGTCTTCTATTTGAACTTCTTGTTCCTCCTCCTCTAATTCCCCTGTAAACAATCTAAGATAGCTATTAAATTTTTCCATTTCAGCTTTAATGAACGTTTCTGTTTCATAGATCGCAGTCACATCTACTAAACTTCTGTAACGTTCAATATCATTGTAGATGTTTTGAATGTATTGAGATTGATTGTATTCAGAAAGTGTGCTATAATATGTTAAGTTTTCTTGATATTTTCCACTCACTTCGCGGTATAATTTTCGTGCTTTTTCGATAGCTTCTAACTCATAATAAGCACCAATATAAGGTTCTAGCAAGGTATAGAATCCAAAGAGATCCACTGGCATTTTTACCATTGCTAAATCGGCTATTTCTTCAGCTTTTTCAAAGTCGCCTTTTTGTATTAAAACTTCAATGAGTCGTGCTAAGTTTCCGCGGTAGGTCAAACTGTTTTTTCGCGTTTCAATATCATGATACACGCTTGGGTCGCCATTATTCCCCCACTCCCAATTCATAACCATATCGTACATTTTATCAGCATCGATACGCCCCATATCAAAGGGGTTGTCTTTTGCTACTGCAGTTTTTATAGGAACTAATTTATAGACCAACCCATCGAGTTGTAAATAATCTTTCATCCAAATATAATCCTCGTCACCAAAAGCACCACCGCTAAAATAGATAGGACGTTCCCAATTGTTATTGGCAATAATATCCAACATTAATAAGCGATTTTTATAAATCGCAGATCCTTTAATTCTTATATCAATATAAGGCACAATTGAAGCAGAATCTTTGGCCTTTACAATCCCATTTCTTAAAACCGATTCTTTATCAACCGGAATTCGAACGTGTTCTGTGGGGAGGTAATTGGCATTTAAATCTTGTCTGCGTTGTCCACTGGTGTCATACCCTTGTTGTTCTAGGATGTGTTTGTACTTGGTTCGGGGATCGTCATTTGTTATAAACCCTAAAAACTGGTCTAGGTCCAAAGTATCTTGAGTAATGACTTCTTTGATGACATAATCTCGAGTGCCCCATTTATATTGGTCATGCGTCAAACTAGATGGAATAGGATCACTGTCATACGCCTTTCGTTTCATCTGGTCAATATACCAATCGACATTTAATAAACTTGTACACACCACGCGCACATCCCGACGAATGCCTTCAATTTCTTGGGCATACCAAAGTGGAAAGGTATCGTTGTCTCCGATGGTAAAAATAATAGCATTTGGGTCACATGCTTCTAGATATTGAATAGCCATTGCATGGGCTGTTTCTCGTCCTGATCGGTCATGATCGTCCCAATTTTGACTTATCAAAATCCCAGGAACAGCAATCAAACAGACCAAACCAACGATTGGTGCTAACACAGGTGTTTTGGAATACGTTTTTAATTTTTCATAAATCGCAAAAACGCCAAAGCCAATCCAGAGTGCAAACACATAAAAGGAGCCTACTAAGGAATAGTCACGTTCGCGAGGTTCAAACGGACGCACATTGGTATAAACTTGTATGGCAATTCCTGTAAACAAGAAAAATACCAGCATGGTCCAAAAGAGCTTTTTGTCTCTATTAAAAACAAAAAACAATCCAATTAAACCTAATAACAGTGGTAAAAAATAATACGTATTTCGAGCTCTGTTATTTAACACATCACTTGGAAGATTTTCCTGAGATACGCCTAAAATATAGGAATCCACAGCATTAATTCCACTGATCCAATTGCCGTGAAGGTCAAGACGCCCCTGCACATCATCTTGACGCCCAGTAAAATTCCACATAAAATAACGCCAATACATATATCCAATTTGATAGTCAAAAAGGTAATAGATATTATCTAGTAAAGAGGGTTTTTGAATGTCAATATAACGTCCATATTTTTTCAGAAAGTCATGATAATCTTCATAATCGACTTCTCCATTCACCACAGAATCCTTAAAGCTGTTCACTAACGAACGCAATTCGTTTTGCATTTGATATTCTGTTTTGATAGAAAAGTCCAAAAATCCAGAATACTTCATATAATTTTCAGCATGTTCAGAACTCCACATTCTTGGCAATAAAGACGCATGCTCCGTATTGTAGTTTTGCAAGCCATCTTTATAGTCGTTAACAATCACATAAGTTCCTGATTTTTCGTCTTTTTCATATTTTGGCTTGTCATCAATATAAGGTTGATTTTCATCTAATCCAGCATATTGGTCTGTAAATTGTGGACCATAAAACAAGTGTGTTTTTGGATACTGTTCTAAGTTATAATAGGCGAGGAGTTCTCGAGCACTAGAGGGGTTGTTTTCATTAACAGTTACATTGGCATTGGCTCGAATGGGCAACATTAACCACGATGAAAACCCAACCACTATAAACGTGATACAGAGGAGTCCTGTGTTGAGGTGGATATACCCTTTTTTTCGAGTGTAGTTGAGCCCCCAAAAAATAAATCCAACCAACAAAACAAGCGCAATGATAGATCCCGAATTAAACGGCAATCCAACGGAATTCACAAAAAAGATTTCTAAAGCACTAAAGTACCTTAGAATATTAGGTGCAAGAAGCTTAAAGACAAATAACAAAATAGCAATCCCTGCCAGATTTGCTAAAATAAAATTCTTAGGAGTGATTGTTTTATAATTTTTAAAATAATAGATCAGTCCAATTGCCGGAATGGTTAAGAGTCCCATAAAATGCACTCCAAATGATAATCCTACCACAAAAGAAATAAGAATGAGCCATTTGTTGCCTCTAGGGGTAAACATGTCGTTTCCCCAACGCAATCCCAGATAAAACAAAACGGCCATAATTAATGTGGCCATGGCATAGACCTCTGTTTCAACGGCATTGAACCAAAAGGAGTCGGTAAATGCAAAAGATAAACTGCCTACAAAAGCAGCGCCTAAAATAGCGGTGTTTTGAGTCGTTGAGGATTTAGTATCTTTTATAACGACTTGTTTAATTAGCAACACAATCGACCAAAACATAAATAAAATAGTGAAGGCACTGGCGGTCGCACTCATCATATTAATTACGAGTCCAATTTGACTTGGTTCTGAAGCAAAAATTGAAAAGAATGCCCCCATCATTTGAAAAAATGGCGCTCCTGGCGGGTGTCCAACTTGTAGTTTGGAAGAAGTCAATATATATTCACCAGCATCCCAAAAACTTACTGTGGGTTCAACAGTAAGGCTGTAGGTGATGAATGCAATTAAAAAGGCAAGCCATCCTAAGATGAGGTTCCATTTTTTAAAATTAAAATCCGCCATGGTGTAAAATTAAGTTCGAAGCGAATTTAGTAATAAATATGCAACGTCTAAAAACTTTTAAGTAAACCTTAATATTTTTTGTTTTAATTCGTCAAATGGGGTCATTCACCTCCTCTCCAATTCATATTAAAAAGGTTCCTTTGTTATAAGTTTAAAGATTATAAATTTTAGCCAGTTTTTTTAAATTAAAAAATCAACAATAAATAAATTTAAAAATGTTTGCCTAAACAAAACTTTATTATAAATTTGCACCCTCAATATGAGATTGGCCCATGGTGTAACTGGCAACACGTTGGTTTTTGGTACCAAAGAGTCTAGGTTCGAGCCCTAGTGGGCCAACTAAAACAAGGGTAAACACTTGTTAAATTCAATTTTTATGTCGTATATTTGCCGCATAGAATGATAAATGAAAAAGCGAGGGGACATAAAGTCCCCTCTTTTTATACCAAATGTTTAGAGATATAGTAAAAGAATTGTTAGAGGATTGTCTTGCACAAAGACAAGATTTGTTTTTGATTGACTTTGATATTTTAGAAGGCAACAAAATTAGAATCGTGATTGATGGCGACAAGGGGGTTCTTGTAGAAGACTGTATGTTTGTGAGTCGCGGTATTGAGCACAATATAGACAGGGACGAATATGATTTTGCACTAGAAGTTTCATCTTCAGGGGCAACCACTCCACTCTCACACCCACGACAATTTCAAAAACATATTGGGAGAACATTAGAAGTTAAGGCAGTAGAAAATCAAAAAATTGAAGCCGTGTTAACCGCAGCTAACAAAGAAGATATTGTACTTGAATGGAAAGCAAGAGAGCCAAAACCTATCGGAAAAGGAAAGGTCACAGTTCAAAAAAAAGCAACCATTCTGTACACAGATATAAGTGAAGCAAAAGTGAAAATATTATTTTAATACAAGACTAAAATTATGGAAAATTTAGCATTAATTGATTCGTTTTCAGAGTTTAAAGACGAAAAGCTAATTGATAGAGTTACCTTGATGTCAATCTTAGAAGATGTATTTAGAAATACATTAAAAAAGAAATTTGGGGATGATGACAACTTTGATATCATTATCAACCCAGACAAAGGCGATTTAGAAATATGGAGAAATAGAGTCGTAGTAGCAGATGGTGAGGTTGAAGAAGAAAATCAAGAAATCTCTTTGACAGATGCCCGAAAAATTGAACCCGATTTTGAAGTTGGAGAAGATGTTTCTGAGGAAGTTAAGCTCATCGATTTAGGACGCCGTTCAATTTTAGCATTGCGTCAGAATTTAATTTCTAAAATTCATGAGCACGATAATACAAATATCTACAAGCACTTTAAAGACTTAGTAGGCGAAATATACACAGCAGAAGTACATCACATTCGTCACCGTGCCGTCATTTTATTAGATGATGAAGGCAATGAATTAATTCTTCCAAAAGACAAACAAATCCCATCTGATTTTTTCAGAAAAGGAGAAAATGTTCGAGGCATCATTGAAAGTGTGGATTTAAAAGGAAACAAACCCTCTATTGTACTTTCAAGAACCGCCCCTATTTTTCTTGAAAAACTATTTGAACAAGAAATACCTGAAGTATTTGACGGACTAATCTCTGTTAAAAACGTTGTGCGAATCCCAGGAGAAAAAGCCAAAGTAGCGGTAGACTCTTATGACGACCGAATTGATCCCGTAGGTGCTTGTGTTGGAATGAAAGGCTCTCGAATCCACGGAATTGTACGGGAGCTCGGTAATGAAAATATTGATGTCATCAATTATACAACCAACTTACAACTCTATATCACTAGAGCATTGAGCCCCGCAAGAGTCACTTCAATCAAAATTAATGAAGAAGCAAAACGCGCAGAGGTGATTTTAAAACCAGAAGAAGTGAGTAAAGCAATTGGTAGAGGGGGTCATAACATTCGTTTAGCGGGTCGTCTGACAGGTTATGAAATTGATGTATTTAGAGAAGGAGTAGAAGAAGATGTTGAGCTTTCTGAATTCTCTGATGAAATCGAAGCATGGATCATTTCAGAATTTGCAAAAGCAGGTTTAGATACTGCAAAAAGCATCCTCGAACAAGAGATTGAAGACCTTGTAAAGCGTACAGATTTAGAGTTAGAAACCATTGAAGATGTGGTTCGTATTCTGAAAGAGGAATTTGAAGAGTAAAATTTTAATTATATTTGGTACCCTGTAAGACCGGATTACCACAAGATTACGCGTTAGAAATACTGTTAAAAAACATCAAAGGCAATTTATGGCTGAAATTATTAGATTAAATAAAGTGTTAAGGGAATTGAATATTTCTCTCGATCGAGCGGTCGATTTTTTGGAAACAAAAAATGTAGAAATAGAAAAACGTCCTACAACCAAAATCACTTCGGAAGTGTACGATCTTCTTGCAGGAGAGTTTCAAACAGATGCAAGCAAGAAAGTCGCCTCTAAAGAAGTGGGTGAAGCTAAGCTGAAAGAAAAAGAAGCCTTGCGTCTTCAACGCGAACAGGAAATAGAATTAAAACTCAAAAAATCCGAAGCCGCTAAAACAGTTATAAAAACCAAACAAGTACTTCAAGGTCCAAAAAAAGTTGGTAAGATCGATTTAGAGGGTTCTAAAAAAACAGTTCAACAACCGTCTAAAGAGATAAAACCTGTGGTGGCTCCAAAAGAGCCCGCTCCCAAATTAGAAACTGCTCCTAAAATTGAGCCCGCTACAACAATAAAGCCGGCACCAAAAGTAGCCCATGCTCCTTCACCGACCCCTGACACAAAAGAAAAACCAGTTTCAAAATCAGAACCAACTCCTCCAGCAACACCAGTTGCGCCAACTGAACCAGTTGCCACCAAAACAGAAGCGGTTAACTCAGAAGATAAAAAAGTTGAAACTACAAATTATCAAATACTTTCTGGACCAAAATCTACGGGTCAAAAAATAGATTTAGCCCAATTTAATAAACCTAAAAAAGAAAAACCTGCTACTCCAGCTGCCGGAGCTAATTCTGCAGATGCAAGAAAAAAACGTCGGAGAATTAGTAAAGTTGGAAGCACTCCTTCACAACCTAGAGGGAATTTTAGAAAGCGACCTCCACAAGCAAGAACACAGGCTCCAAAAGTAGAGCCAACTGCAGAAGAAGTTCAAAAACAAGTAAGAGAAACCCTTGAAAAATTACAGGGAAAATCTAACAAAGGTAAGAAGGGAGCCAAGTACAGAAAAGACAAAAGAGATCAACACCGTCAACAAACCGAGAAAGATCAGGAACAACAAGAATTAGAAAACAAAGTACTTAAAGTTACAGAGTTTGTAACTGCTAGTGAAGTTGCTACAATGATGGATGTTTCGGTAACTCAAATTATTTCGGCCTGTATGTCTCTTGGAATGATGGTGACAATGAATCAGCGTTTAGATGCTGAAACCTTAACCATTGTTGCGGAAGAATTTGGATATTCAGTAGAATTTGTAACCGCAGATATTGACGAAGCAATTGAAGTCGTTGAGGATACTGCCGATGATTTAGAAACCAGAGCTCCGATTGTAACGGTTATGGGACATGTCGATCACGGAAAAACATCTTTATTAGATTATATACGAAAAGAAAATGTAATTGCAGGAGAGTCAGGAGGCATCACCCAGCATATTGGAGCCTACGGCGTTACACTTGAAACTGGACAAAAAATCGCCTTTTTAGACACACCTGGTCACGAAGCCTTTACGGCAATGCGTGCCCGTGGTGCTCAAGTAACCGATATTGCTATCATCGTCATTGCGGCAGATGATGATATCATGCCTCAAACAAAAGAAGCCATTGCGCATGCACAAGCAGCCGGAGTTCCAATTGTTTTTGCAATCAACAAAATAGATAGACCCACAGCAAATCCTGAAAAAATTAAGGAAGCCTTGGCCAATATGAATTTATTGGTAGAAGACTGGGGTGGGAAAATTCAATCCCATGATGTCTCCGCATTAAAAGGAGATGGGGTCAAAGAATTATTAGAAAAAGTATTGCTAGAAGCTGAACTATTAGAACTTCAAGCAAACCCAAATAAACCCGCCTTAGGAACGGTTGTCGAAGCCTTTTTAGATAAAGGTCGTGGGTATGTTTCTACCATATTAGTTCAAGCAGGAACCCTGAAAATTGGCGATTATGTCTTGGCAGGAAAAAACAGTGGAAAAGTAAGAGCCATGCATGACGAGCGTGGAAATGACGTACACGAAGCAGGTCCTTCAACACCTATTTCTATTTTAGGATTGGATGGTGCGCCACAAGCAGGAGACAAGTTTACAGTGTTTAAAGACGAGCGTGAAGCAAAACAAATTGCTGTAAAACGAACCCAACTACAACGCGAACAATCGGTGAGAACACAACGTCATATTACGCTTGACGAAATTGGAAGACGAATTGCACTAGGTGACTTTAAAGAATTAAACATCATTCTTAAAGGAGATGTTGATGGATCTGTAGAAGCACTTACAGACTCTTTCCAGAAATTATCAACCGAAGAAATTCAGGTGAATATCATTCATAAAGGCGTTGGTGCCATTACAGAAAGCGATGTTTTGCTTGCAACAGCATCGGATGCGATTATCATCGGATTTAATGTGCGACCAATGGGCAATGCCAGACAAATTGCAGACAAGGAAGAAATTGACATCCGAATGTACTCTATTATCTACGACGCGATTAACGACCTTAAGGATGCCATGGAAGGCATGTTGTCTCCAGAGTTTAAAGAAGAAATAACGGGAACTGCAGAAATTAGAGAAACCTTTAAAATCTCCAAAATTGGAACGATTGCAGGGTGTATGGTTACAAACGGAAAAATTTACAGAAACGCTGGCGTTCGATTAATCCGAGAAGGTGTGGTCATATTTACAGGTGAACTTAGCTCCTTAAAACGTTTCAAAGACGATGTAAAAGAAGTGGCTAAAGGCTACGACTGTGGAATGCAAGTGAAAAACTACAACGATATTCGCGAAGGGGATATCCTTGAAGCCTTCCGTGAAGTTGAAGTTAAGAAAACACTTAAATAGCACAGGTCTATCCTTAGTCATTCCCTTTTTTAAGACTTTTTAGGTTTAAGAGAAAAGGCATTCGGAAAACGCTTTCTTACAAGACGAAGCCCCCGGTCTGCTTCGAGTTGTGTTCTAAATTTTCCAACCCAAATTTTATAGTTTGGGGTTTCGTATATCATTTCTACAATTTGTTCAGGAAAATCAGTCTTGAAACTTTCCAAAGCTGTTTCAGCCCCAAGTCGGTTGCCACTGAAAACTTGAATTTTTATATATGATTGGTCTTTATTCAGTTCTTTTTTGAGCGCCAATACACGCTCAATTTCAAAACTCTTCTGAATGCTTATAGTGCCTTCTTGAGCCATCATTTTGACTGAAAATAAGGCACTTATAACGATTAATTTCCAATTAAATAAATTCATAGTATAAGATTGCTTTTACAAATGTAAACGAATAAAATTAAAACTTAATATAATTGCTTATTTAGAATGTTTATAAATTATAAATTTACACATATCTAACATTTCAAAAACGGACATTAAATAGTACTTTTGCATCATATTTTTTGTAAACGAATATTGCCTATTTGTATGATAAAATCGAATCAAAGTTTTGGAATGACTTCCATCAACGCTATGAGACAGGGACTTAACTTTAACACGCTTTCGAAAATACTATTCTCGGGGCTTTTATTTTTCTTATTTACATTAACATCACTCCATGCTCAGGATGGAGATCCTGTTAAAGGAAAATCTTTATTTAATGCAAATTGTGCAGCCTGTCACCAATTAGATAAAAAAATGACGGGGCCTGCGCTTCGATATGTTGAAACACGACTTAGCGAAGATGAAGGTCTGGACAGAGCTTGGCTCAACGCCTGGATTCGTAACAGCTCCGCCTTAATCAAGTCTGGCGATGCCTATGCGAACAAAATTTATGCGGAATATAATGGGTCTGCTATGACGGCTTTTCCTCAGTTATCAGATCAGGATCTATCCGATATTTTAGCGTACACCGCTCAAGATAAAGCTGCTCCGGTTGCTTCTGCAACAACTGCTGTGCAAACCGCATCCACAGAAGGTGGCGTTTCCCAAGAACTTGTTTTGGGCGCACTTGCTATTCTTTTTGGACTGCTTGCTTTAGGACTCTTTTTAGTTCATAAAACATTGCGTCGCTTCGCAACTGCAAACAACGTTGAAATTGCTGAAGCGGTGAAACGAAAATCACTTTGGAAAGCATTTATCCAAAACCAATTTTTAATGTTGGTTGTGGCAATTTTCTTTTTATTGTCTAGTGCCTATTTTGTGTATGGCTACTTTATGCAAGTGGGTGTCGATCAAGGCTACCAGCCAATTCAACCCATACATTATTCTCATAAAATTCACGCAGGCGACAACGGAATCGATTGTAAATATTGCCACTCTTCAGCACGTGTAAGTAAGCACTCTGGAATTCCATCATTGAATGTGTGTATGAATTGTCATAAATCAATTTATGAAGTGTCTCCAGAAACAGCAACCGAAGAATACAGCAAAGAATTTTACGATGGAGAAATCCAAAAATTATACGATGCTGTTGGATGGGATGATGCCGAACAAAAATATACAGGAAATACAAAACCAGTGAAATGGGTGCGTATTCATAACCTTCCTGATTTTGCGTATTTTAATCACTCGCAACACGTTACGGTGGCAGGATTGGAATGTCAAACATGTCATGGACCTGTAGAAGAAATGGAAATTATGTATCAGTT
>JABAZA010000077.1 GCA_018608725.1 Flavobacteriaceae bacterium | reverse complement strand
GGAATTGTGATATTCCTACAGAATATGTCAATATATGCATGAACATAACGGACTCCAATAACACTCCATTGAGTAATATTAAGGTTGATATTGAAAGTGAATTCAACGGAACTCGATACGGAATTACAAATGACTCTGGAGAAGTTTGTGGTATTATCCCAGCAAACCAAACTTTGAATTTACAATACTTTTTACATAACATTTGTAATAACATCGAAATTCCTAATTCTTCTGAAACGGTTGGCCCGTTTAGTGAGGACACCACACTTAACATTGTACTAGATGCCTTAGAAGTAGAAGAATATCTAGAAACCATTACAGGAGTTTTCAACAACTGTGATGGAGATGCTGTAGTTAACGGGTATGTAGAGGGTAGTATTGGAAATGGCATCCCTTTTTATAATATAGTCACAGATGGCACATATGAAATCAATATCCTTAGTTGTAGTGAAAATGCTTCAATTAGCATTACAGGGTATGATTTCGACAATTTGCAAAGCACTGGTGAAATTAATTATACATTGACAAGCCCAGAAACCGAGTTGGGCAACTTATCAGCCTGTAATAATGTAGAAGAGTTTATTCAATACAGTATTGATGATGGTCAAATAGAGTATATTGTTTCTAATATTAATGTTTCTGTCCAATCTGACTTTATAGATATTCAATATTTTGATAATGATCAAAGCTGGGACACTTGTTTTTGGATTAGAGGAAATTTAGACTCAAATTACCCTAATTTTGAAGGAATGTATTCATTCAATTACCAAGATACAGGTTTGTTTTTTACAGAAAGTTGTCCTGTATACCCATCAGAGGTCAATAACGAAATTACTTTTAATTTAAGCTCGTTTGGGAATAGTGTCGGAGAATATATTGACATTAATTTTGGTGGCAACTATGAAGACAATCAAGGAGTTTCACATACCATTTCAGGTGTAATTCATGTGAAGCGAGATAATTAATTCTGTTTTTAATAAACAAAAAAACCCACTCAATTGAGTGGGTTTTTTTTATCTTTTTTTTACCTTAGGAAAATCATATTACAATAGAGCATGGGCAAAGGACTACTTATTTTTTTTATTGTGCTTGTGGTGATCGCCATCATTCACTTTTTTTCACTTCGTATGATGCGAGTTTCTGAAGAAAAAAAGAGTAAAATTAAAAAAGTGTATTGGTATATTTATGGCGCTTTTTTCAGTCTAAGTGGACTCCTAAACATGTTTTCTCTTGAAGAATTTAGTTTCTTTTCTTTTCTACAATTTCTCTGTGGAATGACATTTATTGTGCTAAACTATCTGGGCAAAATAGAAACAAAAAATCCTGATGAAAAATCATCAGGATTGTGAGTGAAGTGGGCGCGAAGGGATTCGAACCCCTGACCCCCTGGGTGTAAACCAGGTGCTCTGAACCAACTGAGCTACGCGCCCTATTTCTAGGACTGCAAATATAGTCTAGTTTTTCAATTCACAAAAGGTTTTTTATAAAAAGTTAAATTATTTCCGCCACTACAAAAGTACTCCCTCCAATATAGATCAAATCTTCTTGTGAAGCGCTTTGTTTGGCTGCATTCAAAGCGGCTTTAACAGATGGATATACCAATCCTTGAAACCCATGTTCTTTAAAAATTTGTGCCAGTTTAGAGGCCTCAAAACCTCTAGGGACATTTGGCTTACAAAAATAATACTGTGCCTGCTTTGGAAATAGTTCTAAGAGCGATGTTACATCTTTATCATTCACCATGCCCAACACCAAATGCAAGCGTTGAAATTTCTCGGTTTGGAGTTGTTTAAACACCAAACTTAGCCCCTCCCTGTTGTGTGCCGTATCGCAAATGATTTTTGGTGCTGTTTCCAAAATTTCCCAGCGTCCACGAAGCCCTGTATTTTCAGTCACTTTTAGCAATCCATTTTGTGTGGCTTCTAAAGAAACTGAAAAAACTCCCAAATTCAAAACAGAAAGAGTCTGAAGCACTGTACGTACATTATGAATTTGATACGCCCCTTTTAAACTTGTGAGGTAAGTGGATTCTATGCATTGGTCGGCAAAATAAATCGGTGCTTGTTCTTTGGTTGCTTTTGCTCTAAAAACACCTTCCGTTTCTAACTGAGTTTCCCCTACTACTATTGGGGTTTTTAGTTTTATAATCCCTGCTTTTTCGCTGGCAATGGCTTCTAGGGTCGTCCCTAAAAACTGGGTGTGATCCAAACCGATATTGGTAATCACTGATACTTCGGGGGTAAGAATGTTTGTAGAATCCAGACGCCCACCGAGTCCTACCTCAACCACAGCAATATCCACTTGTTCGTGTGCAAAATAGGCAAAAGCCATTCCCACAGACATTTCAAAAAACGACAGCGAATTCGATTCAAAAAAGGGTTTGTTTTTCGCTACAAAATCCACCACAAACGCTTCGCTAATCACAACACCATTTATACGGATGCGTTCGCGGTAATCTTTTAAATGCGGTGAGGTATATAAACCTACTTTATAGCCTGCTTCTTGCAACACAGACGCCAACATATGCGCAGTGGAGCCTTTTCCATTAGTCCCTCCAACATGAATCGATTTGAATTTATGTTCGGGATGATTAAGGTGTTTGGCAAGTTTAAGGGTTTGACTTAAATCGGCTTTATAGGCCGATTTTCCCACATTCTGATAGAGTGGTAATTGAGAAAAAAGCCATTGCGTGGTTTCTAAATAATTCATTTACTGACGGACGCTAAAATCAACAATCACAAATCCAATTTGTTTAGCAGGAGCATTGGAATCAGCAGGCCATTTATGTGTAAGTGCTGTTTTTTTTGCGGCATTGTACAGACAAATATCGCCCGTAGTGCCACGTTTTCCGGGGATTGCTTTGACTACATTTCCATTTTGATTGACATGAATTTCGACCACTACTTTACCTTCTTCATCGCAATCGGGAATAACTTTTGATTTGGACGGACGACCTCGACCATTAAGTCCATAGCCTACCCCTCCATTTCCACTTCCAGGAGACCCAAAATAACTGGGGGCATAGGGGTTGCCATTGAGCTGTCCTTTATCTCCCGCAGTATCATCATCGCCTTCCGAGCCTGTATCGGTACCATCATTGGTGCCAATTCCGCCCATCAAGGCATCTAATTCTTGTTTCTTTTTTGCTTTTAGCTCCGCTTCTTTTTTGAGGCGTTCTTGCTCTGCTTTTTCTTTCGCATCTGCTTCCGCTTTCATTTTAGCCTCTGCATCTGCTTGACGTTTGGCAATTTCAGCCTCTGCTTTTTTGATCGCAATGGTTTCTAAATCTTCCGCAGTGAGTACCTCTTCTGATGCAGCAGGTTCACTTGAGAGAGCAGGGGACGCCGCTTTTACGGGTTCTTCGACCGGTTCAGAAACAGCGGTATTGGCTGCTGCAATGGGTTTTTTGGGTTGCACAACCCCACTTCCAGTGTCTGTAGTTCCAAAATTAACGGCTACTCCATACTCTAAAGGTGGATCCATATAACCAGGACCTACCACAAACATCAACAACAGTAACAAGAGCATGATGACCGTGGTCAATCGTGCCGAATGTTTTTGAGGTTTTGTTTCAAAGTAGCGCATCT
Source organism: Flavobacteriaceae bacterium (assembly GCA_018608725.1). Lineage (GTDB taxonomy): Bacteria > Bacteroidota > Bacteroidia > Flavobacteriales > Flavobacteriaceae > Hel1-33-131. The sequence continues at coordinate 7,410 of JABAZA010000077.1, read as the reverse complement.
TAATTCGGATTAACGGCGAGTATGATTTTAAATTTATTTCGATTGGCAATGTCCATTACTTTGACCACATAGTCCACAGGAACGGATTTTTCAGCGCGTAGCACTAGGGTTGGTGTAGCTTCTTTTTGAAGTAATTCAAGCAATTCCGCTTCCAAGTTTTGAACCTCCACTTTTGATTGATCGATATAAAACGACAAATCCTTTTTTATGCTGACCGCCACCGATTTTTTATTTTCTGTTTTGCCACTGGCTTTTGGCAATAAAATATCAATCGCATTGGTAGTGACCAAAGTCGATGCAATCATAAAGAAAATCAACAACAGAAATACAATATCGGTCATAGACGACATATTAAATTCTGGACTGATTTTATTTCGACCTCTAATATTCATATTAAATAGGTTCGTTGAGTAAGTCTAAAAACTCTACCGAATTGGCTTCCATTTGATAGACAACTTTGTTGGTACGTCCGACTAAATGGTTAAAAGCGATGTAAGCTATAATTCCAACGACCAAACCTGCGACTGTGGTGGTCATAGCGGTGTATAATCCATCGGCCAAAAGTTTAATATCTATTTGTCCTCCTGAATTGGCAATTTCAAAGATGGATAAAATCATTCCAATAACGGTTCCTAAAAAGCCAATCATGGGTGCTGCTCCAGAGATAGTTGCAAGAATACTCACATTTTTCTCTAGAGAATAAACTTCGAGTTTGCCCGCATTTTCGATGGCGGAGTTGATGTCAGCGAGTGGACGTCCTATGCGAGAAATCCCTTTATCTATCAGTCGAGATACTGGTGAGTTGACTTGAATACAAACGGCTTTGGCAGCTTCAATTTTTCCATTAACCACATGGTCTTTTATTTGATTCATAAAATTAGGGTCAACTTTGGAAGCGGCTTTAATAGTGAATAAACGCTCAAAATAGATGTATAGAGCAACCACCAAAAGCACTGTTAAAAGAGCAATAATAAGCTGTCCTGCCAGGCCTCCACTTTTGATTAATTCGACTATCGATAATGTTTTTTCAACGGATTCCGGATCCAGTTGGAGGTCCATTTCATCTTGAATATTAGTAATGATCATATCTGTTTAAGTGTTACATTATATTTTTAAAACGTAAAAACCTGAAGTTAAGTATCTTTAAAAAAATGTTCTTGTAAAGAAAAATGTAAGAGCTCCTGCTAAAAACCCTAATAGAGCCAACCAAGATATTTTTTTCAAGTACCAAAAAAAGTTAATTTTCTCCATTCCCATCGCAACAACGCCGGCTGCAGACCCAATAATGAGCATACTCCCTCCGGTTCCTGCAGAATAAGCAATAAAGTGCCAAAGTTGATGATCTTGTGGTTCGGAGAACATTCCTAAAGAAGCGGCAACCAATGGAACATTGTCAATCACTGCAGAGCCAACTCCCAGTAGCAATACCACTAAATCAGAAATTCCAGCAGCATCAATTTCGGTTCCTAAAGCGGGGGTTGATTCTTTAAGCCAATCTGCAAATCCAAATAAAACCCCTAATGATTCCAAAGCGGCGACCGCCATTAAAATCCCTAAGAAAAACAAGATACTTGGCAATTCTATTTTGGTTAAGGATTGATGCACGGGGCTCACATGAGCAGAGCCTTCTGAGTTCTCTTTGTCTAAGCCGCTCAAACTAAATTTTGAAGAACTGTATATTTCTGCAAAGATAGCGACCACTGCTAGCGACAACATCATCCCTACATAAGGAGGTAGATGAGTTGCCATTTTAAAAACAGGCACAAAAACAATGGCTGCTAATCCTAAATAAAGCATCGTACCACTATAACGACCTGTGGGTTCTGAATCGCTTGTTTCCAACTCCAAAGAGCCTTTAAAAACAGGCAATTTAGAAGCAATGAAGATAGGCACTATCATACACACAATGGATGGCACTAATAAATACACAAACAAATGAACGGTAGTAACCTTATTTGCAATCCATAACATGGTGGTAGTCACATCTCCAATTGGAGAAAAAGCCCCACCTGCATTGGCTGCAATCACCACGAGTCCCGCAAACCAAAGGCGCATTTTTCGGTCGTGAATAATTTTTTGAAGCAACGAAATTAGAACAATCGTCGCTGTCAAATTATCGATAATCGCAGATAAAATAAATGCAAGTACCGCAAAAATCCAGAGTAACTTCGTCTTCTTTTTTGTTTTTATAAAGTTTTTAATGGTCGAAAAGCCATTGAAGTATGCAATAATTTCAACAATGGTCATCGCACCTATTAAAAATATGAGTATTTCGGCTGTTTTTCCTAAATGGTGTAACAAGGTTTCTTCCAGAATGTGCATTTTTTCGGTATGACCGAAAGCTTCAAAATTGCTTAGAAGTGCATGCTTTCCGGAATCAAACCAGCTGGTAAAATCATCAATCCCAAAAGAAATGAGCGCCCAACTTAGGGCCATCATCACCAAGGCGGGAACTAATTTATCAATTTTTAAACTGTGTTCAAGAGTGATGGCTAGGTATCCAATCGCAAAAACAAAAATAATTACTGCTTCCATAAATTTAAGTGGTTCAAGTTTTAGGCTCACATCAGTTTCATTCTGACTGCCTAACAAATATAAAAACTATATACGCTATCTATATATAATTATTGTTTTTTTTCGGGGAAATAAATACAGCCACTGCTATGGTTGTGTGTAGCCCCTGTTACGGATTGAAGACAATTTGGCTCATTTCGTAGTTTTAGAACCCCAAGAAATCCGAAAATTAACGCCTCTTTAAACGCGATAATCATAGGGGGTTCCGGCTGTAAATCACGTCCATACAAATCTGATATACGCTGCATGAGAAAGGTGTTAAAAACACCGCCGCCTGTGATCAATCCTTTTTTTAAACGGTTGTTTTTAAGTGTGTTTGAAAGCTGTACCGCACAATGTTCTACAACAGTTCTAAGCAGATTTGGCACTTCCAAATTAAAAGCGTCTATAAGCGGAAAAACGTCTTTTTGCACCCACTCCAGACCCAATGATTTTGGGGGTGGTTGTTTATAAAATTCCAGTGCATTCAGTGCCTCCAACAAGGGTTCACAAACCGATCCTTTAGCAGCAATTTGTCCTTCAGAATCATAAGTCATTCCCAAAGATGCCACATAATGGTTTAATACAATATTGACTGGGCAAATATCAAATGCAATGCGTTCGGAGTTTTGCTCAAAAGAAATATTGGCAAAACCTCCTAAGTTCAAACAAAAATCATAATCCGAAAACAAGAGTGCATCGCCAATTGGAACTAAAGGAGCGCCTTGTCCACCAAAAGCAACGTCTTGTGTGCGGAAATCACAGACAACGGTTTGATTCAAATAAGTTGCCAAGCTGGGTAAATTTCCGATTTGAAGGGTTTTCCCAAGACTGGGTTCATGAAATACCGTATGTCCATGACTGCAAACAGCATCGAGTGAAGTGAGAGAATGCCTATTGACAAACGTTTGAATAACCTCAGCTAAAAATTGAGTATATTCTTTATTTAAATTATCTAACTCTGTGGCGTTTAAATCGATGGCGGTTTTGAGGCGGTATTTCCATTTTTCGGAGTATTCCACAGTTTCAGCAACCTGTATTTGAAACTTCCAAGAAGTTTCAAACTCAAAACTTGACACGCATAAATCAATTCCATCTAACGAAGTTCCCGACATCACTCCTAGAACCTTGTAATGTGTTTGTTTTTTTAAATTTGAGTGCGTCATTATTATTTCTACTTATTTACTATGCATGCATAGTAAATTTTTTTATATATTTGAAAAACCAAATACAATTATTATGAATTTCTCTTTATCTGAAGAGCATCTTATGGTGCGCAAAGCCGCTCGTGATTTTGCACAAACAGAATTACGTCCTGGCGTTATCGAACGTGACACAATCCAAGAATTTCCTGACAATTTAGTAAAAAAAATGGGAGCACTCGGGTTTATGGGCATTATGGTTGATCCAAAATATGGCGGAAGTGGTATGGACAGCATTTCGTATGTGTTGATCATGGAAGAACTGTCAAAAATAGATGCCTCGGCATCTGTGATTGTATCGGTCAATAATTCATTGGTCTGCTACGGAATTGAAGCCTATGGCTCAGAATCTCAGAAAGAAAAATACCTAACAAAATTAGCGACTGGCGAATATATTGGTGCCTTTTGTTTGAGTGAACCCGAAGCGGGCAGTGATGCCACTTCTCAGCAAACGACTGCTGTTGACAAGGGAGATCATTATGTAATTAATGGCACAAAAAACTGGATTACCAGTGGGGGACGCTCCGATGTATATATTGTAATTGCACAAACGGATCGCAGCAAAGGGTCTAAGGGAATTAATGCATTTATCGTCGAAAAAGAAACGGCAGGTTTTGAAATTGGACCTAAGGAAGACAAACTCGGAATACGGGGAAGCGACACGCATACCTTACAATTTAACGATGTAAAAGTGCCCAAAGAAAACCGTATAGGTCCGGATGGGTTTGGATTTAAATTTGCGATGAAAACACTGTCTGGTGGACGCATAGGCATTGCGGCTCAGGCTTTGGGAATCGCTTCGGGGGCGTATGAATTGGCACGTGCCTACTCCAAACAACGCAAAGCCTTTGGAACGGAAATTTGCAACCACCAAGCCATTGCGTTTAAACTTGCGGATATGGCAACAGATATTGAAGCAGCACGCCATATGGTCATGAAAGCAGCATGGGAAAAAGACCAAGGAATTTCGTACGATACCTCGAGTGCAATGTCAAAGTTATTTGCATCTAAAGTAGCGATGGAACATACTGTGGAAGCGGTGCAAATTCACGGAGGCAATGGATTTGTAAAAGACTACCACGTTGAACGTTTGATGCGGGATGCGAAGATTACACAAATCTATGAAGGCACCTCTGAAATTCAAAAAATGGTAATTTCGAGAGCGATACTCAAAGATTAGTTATAGTGAAATTAAAGAGCCTTCACACTTCTTTATTTTTCATTATATTTATGCTTATAAAACATCCCTAATAAAAACTTGATCGCCAATAAAATGATTTAAAGGGGGGCAACCCGTTTGCGGCAGGCAGCTGTGACCATAAAGAATCAATAACAGAAACAGATGAAATTAAACTTATTGTCTTGTGACGCTCATAGACCCGACCGAAGGGCGATCTCCAAATGCATGGTCGAAATTTCTTCGATCAGTGGGAGTTTGGCAAACGAACTGACAGACATTCTTTTGGAAGGCGATGCGGTTGATATTGAAGTGGATGACAAAAATACTGCTACAAGTCTCAGAGCATTACGAAAACTAAGTATTGACTACGAAATTATTGAATAAGGATTTTTTGGATTAATTCTTATAAACCACTGAAAACCCTTTCAAAAATAAATTGGTTTAATGTATCTTGCTGCACTATTTGAAGGAGAACGTTATGGAAGCGGATAAAATGCTTAATTATATAAAAGAGGTTTTAAAAAACATCCCGGCAGATTGGTTGAATTTAACCACGCATCGCTTGGATGTTTATGACGAAAAAGCCGCCAAAACTCAGTTTTTAGAACAGTTTGAAACGCTTTTTAAAACTGACAATACGAACGCATCGGCGCTGCAGCAACTGCCAACGGCCTACGACTACATTCGTTTGGGGCATCCCTTGTCTTGTATACTCGAATGGACCCTCTCCAAACAGCAGCAACTCCAACCAGAAAATGTGATTAGTTTTTCATCGCAGACCGTTCCTGTTTTGGCCATTTTAAGGACCAATTTATTAGCCCATAAAAACACACTGATTGCTTATACGGATGAATTGCCCCTCGCATTTGATCCTGAAATTCTAAAACGCGTCTATGGCTATCAATTTGAATCTATTCAAGTTGAAAACGCCGCTGCCATTCCCCAATTTGAGGGGAGTACGGTTTTCATCTCAGCACAAAAAGAGTTTTTGAAGATCGAACAGACTTCAACCGTCGATTTTTATCTGCACACCGATGCTGCATTGGGAAGTGTCTTGTTTGTAAATGGAACCGAAAATAAGAACGTCATCGCCGCTATTCAGCATGTACGACGAAGAGAGACCATTGCCATGACGCCCAACAATTGTTTAAAAGCTTTGGCGGCCCTCACACATACGGTTTCAGAACCCACAGACAGCACTTTTGAACCCCACAAAACCCAGGTTTTAAATGCCATTTCAGAAATTACCCACAGCCCTACAAAACCCCTTGTAGGCTCGAGTGGACTTTCGGTGCAATATGCGATTATGATGGGACTTGTTGATGAGGCGCAAGCACAGCATCCCGAAAAAGCCATCAAATTTATTGTCCCTCCCAATTGCTATGGCGGTACCAACGACCAAGCACGACGTGTAGCGGCCTGTATTGAAACGGTGGAAGTGGTGGATTTACCTGTCGATGGAGACAATGCTATGGTGCAAAGTATTGACCGTATTTTAAATCGGATTGCTGCCGAGGATGCCATCCCCTATATCATTGCAGAAATTCCTACCAACCCAAGAGTGGAAGTGCCGGATCTTAAGCAATTAAAAGAGGTGTTAAGTACTGTTCGCACAACCAAAACAGGACAAACTGCAATAGACCCTGTCTTTATTTTAGACCAAACCTTTTGCCCAAATGTTCTTTTTTTAGGAGAAGACAACTTGCTTTCTTCTGTTAGAACCCTCTCCTATGCAAGTGGGTCTAAATTTCCCAGTGGTGGAAAATGTACGGCAGGCTACGTTGTTGGCAATAAAAAATCGGAAGCCTTGATGCCAAAAATTGAACGGCACCTCCTCCTATGCGATAATGAGGCTACAGTCCTTCAATATAAGGTATTGGCTGCCCAACTGCCATCCATGAATCAACGCATACAAGAGGCGTATGAAAACACCCGAGATTTTGTCAATTTTATTGCGGAGGTTTTACCAGACGCCAAACTAAATTTTGTGTCCGAAGAATTGGCAGCACAAGGCTTTACGCCTTCTGTGTTTTCGTTGGACCTTCCTACCAAAGGAGCCAGTGAGCACGAAAGAGAAACTTATAAAAGAGCTTTAAATCTTAAATTAATTGATCTAATGATTGCCCAAATCCCACACGAAAGTAAGTTTTGTGTGAGTTATGGACAGTTGCAAGGCTGCTATTGGACCATTCCTGCGACTTCCACGCAAGGCACCACCAAAGAGGGCGACAAAGATTATATTGTGCGAGTTTCCCTGTCTCCAAAACTGGATTTGGAGCGGCATAAAAAAGTGTTTTTGGACTTTGTGGCTTCTATTTAGGAAAGGCAATGCACTATTTTTGAACTTAACTCAAGTATTTTTACTACATTTAGCCCAGTCTTAGACTAACCCCCGCTAGCGCGAGCATCTTGCTCGTGCTACAACACAAAGCAAAAAAGTTGTTGCGCGCGTTTCTAACACCTGTCCATTAAACC
>JABAZA010000082.1 GCA_018608725.1 Flavobacteriaceae bacterium | reverse complement strand
AAAGATGGCCTGGTGGAATGCTAACTAACTTTGTAACGATCCGTAAAGCTGTTAAGAAAATGGCAACTATTGATCGCATGAAAAAAGATGGTACCTTTTTAACGCTTTCTAAAAAGGAACGTTTACAGGTCGATCGTTTAAGAGCGAAACTAGAAAAAAACTTAGGATCAATTTCAGAAATGACACGTCTTCCAGGAGCACTGTTCGTAATTGATATCAAACGTGAGCATATCGCAATTAAAGAAGCACAGAAATTAAACATTCCAATTTTTGCAATGGTAGATACAAATTCTGATCCAAGACAAGTGGATTATGTAATCCCTGCAAATGATGATGCTTCTAAATCAATCGAAAAAATCCTTACAACTGTAACAGATGCAATTGCTGAAGGTTTAGCGGTAAGAAAAGCTGAAAAAGAAACTAAGGATGCTGAAAAAACAGCAGAGGTAGCAGCCGCTAAAGAGCCAAAGCTTGAAACAACTGAAGCAACTGAAACTAACGTTGAAGCAAAAGCAGAAGCAACTGAAGCAAAAGCAGAAACAAACGAAGCAGAAGCAACTAAAGCTCCAAAAGCTAAGAAAGCCGCAGCTCCCAAAAAAGCTAAAGCTAAAAAAGTAGCCAAAAAAGAAGAGGCTCCTGCAAAAGAAGAAGTTGTAAAGGAAGAAGAATAATTAACTAATTTATAAGTAAATAAAGTAACAACAAAGTCGTTCAGTTCTTCCCATGGAAAGTTTGAACGACTTTTTTTAAACAATTAAATCATGATAAAAGTAACAGCTGCTGAAGTAAATAAATTAAGAAAAGCAACAGGCGCAGGAATGATGGACTGTAAAAAAGCCTTAGTTGAAGCTGAAGGCGATTTTGATAAAGCAATTGACAACCTTCGTAAAAAAGGGCAAAAAGTAGCCGCTAATAGAGCCGATCGCGACTCTTCTGAAGGGGCTGCTGTTGCAAAAATTAATGCTGACAATACCGTAGGTGTTGCCATCGTTTTAGGATGTGAAACGGATTTCGTTGGAAAAAACGAAAACTTTTTAGCCTTGGCGAGTCAGTTTGGAGATATTGCACTGAACCACGACACAAAAGAAGCCTTTTTAGCGGCTGATTTTGGAGGGATGACAGTTGCCGAAAAATTAATCGAACAAACAGGCATAATTGGTGAAAAACTAGACATCAAAGCGTTTGATAAAATTGAAGCTGCGTATGTAGGTTCTTATGTTCATATCAACAAAATTGCTGCCGTTGTTGGTTTGTCTGCAAAAGTAGAAAACGCTGATGTTTTGGTAAAAGATGTTGCAATGCAAGTGGCTTCTATGGGCGCTACAACGCTTTCATACAAAGATTTTGACCCTGCATATATTGCCTCTGAAACAGAAGCTAGAATTGCAGTAATCGAAAAAGATAATATTGAGTTAGGCCGTTTAGGAAAAACACTCAAAAATATTCCTCAGTACATTTCAATGGCACAATTAACAGCAGACGTATTGGCACAAGCTGAAGAGGCTGCAAAAGCAGAATTAAAAGCCGAAGGAAAACCAGAACAAATTTGGGATAAAATTTTACCTGGAAAAATGGAACGTTTCATTTCTGACAACACAACATTAGATCAAGAACAATGTTTGTTAGATCAAAATTTTATCAAAGACGATAAAGTAAGCGTTGCAAAATATGTTGAAAGCTTTGGAGATGTATCTATCACTAGTTTTAAACGCGTATCCCTAGGATAATAAAACAACCTATATATTTATTAACCCCTGTTTAGCACTGCTAGACAGGGGTTTTTTTAATGTTATAACGAAATTTCCAACTTGTATAGTTTTTGTATAGTAAAAAAAAAATGTTCTAAACGAAAATTGTATATTTTTGGGCCTTTAAAATTATAACCAATGAAAACTAATTATACCCATTTACTCTTTATACTTCTTGCTGTAACACAATTGTCTTTTGCACAACAAATGCCAATTGATTTTTCTGATTCTTCAGATGACTTTTGGGCTTTTGCAGGAACTGGTTTTAGTACAAGAACCGACCCTGACAATGCTGGAAATACTGTAGGGCAATTTTATAATGACGGTTCAGATGCATGGCAAGGGTTTTCAATTGGTTTACAAAGAGCTATTGATTTGGACTTTCAAAAAACCATTTCACTATCGTTCTATGGGTTTGATCCTAATGCACACACCATACTTCTCAAATTAGAAGATGGTGCAAATGCAGATGTTGAGGTGATTCAAAACGTGCCCAGTGGCGGTGGATGGACCACAAATATAACATTCGATTTTGCAAATGCTCAAGTATCAGGGGTTGGTAGTCCAGTAAATGCAAGCGGAACCTATGATCGCTTGACCCTTTTTATAGATGCTGGCGTTGCGTCCCCTGGAACCTATTTATTAGATGATATTGACGATGGCTCAGAAGAAACCGACCCACACGAATTGGATGTAATTTATGACACTTTGGTTTGGGAAGAAAACTTCGATACTCCTGGTGCTGTGAATCCAACGAATTGGCACCATCAAACTCAAGTAATTGTTCCGGGAGTTGGCTGGGCTAATAACGAGGAGCAGCATTACACCAATCGTACAGATAATTCTTTTGTAGATAATTCAGGAAATCTTAATATCGTTGCAATAAAAGAACCATGGACTGATCAAGGCTTAACAAAACAATATACCTCCGCGCGTCTCAACTCAAAGTTTGCATTTACTTACGGAAGAGTTGATGTCCGTGCAAAATTACCAAGTGATAATGGGACATGGCCTGCGATTTGGACCCTAGGTAAAAATATTTATGAGCCAGGTACTTTTTGGCATTCTGATTATGGGACAACCAGTTGGCCTGGCTGTGGAGAAATAGACATCATGGAGCACGGCTTAGGAGCCTTAAACCATGTGTCTAGCGCGCTACACACCCCCTCTAGTAGCGGTGCAACTGTAAATACTTCTGGAGTTAACGTTTCAGATGTAAACGCTAATTATCATATATATTCTATGAACTGGTCGCCAAATCAAATTACGTTTTTAGTGGACGGTGTTGGGTTTTATACCTACAATCCTTCTGACAAAAATGACAGTACATGGCCGTTTTATGAAGATCAATTTATATTGCTAAACCTCGCAATGGGAGGATATTCTGGATCGATCGATTCTAACTTTACGCAAGCCTCTATGATCGTCGATTATGTGAGAGTGTATCAGGAGGCTCCTTTGAGTATTGGTGCAGATTTAAGTTTAGACAGTACGCTAAGGATATTTCCTAACCCTTCTACGGATAAAATTTATATTAATGCTAAAGTAGCTCTCAGTAGTTTAGCACTTTATGACTTGTATGGTAAACTGATTCTTACCAAAGAAAACGACATCACAAACCTTGATGTGAGCCGTTTAAATTCGGGAGTATATTTTCTAGAAGTCTATTCAAATACTGAAAAAGCAGTTAAAAAATTAATTATTAATTAAGCCAAGGGAATTGGAGTTCCGTATTATGTATGGTCTGGGGGTTGACACATCTTACTCAACAACCGCACGTACCTTGTATTTATAATCCACGTCTTAAAATCTCTATAAAAACCATGCGTTTTTATAGATGAAAATATAGATATAGATTTGATTCATTCTTTTAGAATTAATAAAAAACATCTAGCACCAAAAATAGATTCCGTTCAAAATTGACTAGAATCCCAAAAATCCGCTTTTTGGATTTAAGATATTGTGTATATTTGTGCAACGAGCCACACAATTATGACATACAAACGAATATTACTCAAACTTTCTGGAGAAGCCCTGATGGGAAATCGCAATTATGGAATCGATCCTGAACGTTTGTCCGACTACGCAAATCAAATCAAACAAATTACCGAACAAGGCATTCAATTAGCAATTGTTATTGGTGGTGGAAATATTTTTAGAGGCGTTGCTGGTGCGAGTAATGGGATGGATCGTGTTCAAGGGGATCATATGGGAATGTTAGCTACCGTCATAAACGGTCTCGCATTGCAAAGTGCTCTTGAAAACGCTGGGGTCCCAACCCGATTACAGTCTGCCATAAAAATTAACGAAGTTGCAGAGCCTTTTATTCGGCGTCGTGCCATTCGTCACCTAGAAAAAGGACGTGTCGTCATTTTTGGAGGGGGTACAGGAAACCCTTATTTCACAACCGATTCAGCAGCGGTTCTTCGTGCCATCGAAATTGAAGCTGATGTGATTTTGAAAGGCACTCGTGTGGATGGTATTTATAATACCGATCCAGAAAAAGATAAAACTGCAATTAAATTTGATACCATTAGTTTTGAGGACGTGCTTAAAAAAGGACTTAAGGTAATGGATACAACGGCTTTTACATTAAGTCAAGAAAATGACCTCCCAATTATTGTTTTTGACATGAACAAAAACGGAAACCTTCTTAAAATTATTTCTGGACAAGCCATTGGAACCACCGTGAGCTAACAACACATTTACCATACTTATAAAAGACTCAAAAATGAACGAAGAAATAGAATTTATACTGGATAGCACAAAAGAAGCGATGGTAAATGCTTTAAAGCATTTAGAAAAGCAATTTATAAACATCCGCGCCGGGAAAGCGAATCCCTCAATGTTAGGAAGTGTCATGGTCGATTATTACGGGACTCAAACTCCTTTAACACAAGTAGCTAACGTGAATACACCCGATGGACGAACAATTACAGTTCAACCATGGGAAAAAGCCATGTTACAAGAAATAGAACGCGCAATTATGATTGCTAATTTAGGGTTTAATCCAATGAATAATGGCGAAACCATCATTATCAATGTGCCGCCTTTAACAGAAGAGCGCCGTCGCGAATTAGCGAAACAAGCAAAATCTGAAGTTGAAGACGCAAAAATATCGATACGTGCTGCAAGAAAAGACGCCAATTCAGAAATCAAATCTATAGAAGATGTATCTGAAGATATTAAAAAGAATGCAGAAGTAGATGTGCAACAACTTACGGACACACACGTCAAAAAAGCTGAAGACTTGTATGCTGTCAAAGAGCAAGAAATTCTCAAAATTTAATCCTTCAAAATTTTACATTTTCTTATAGAAAGTTAAACTTTCTATACCCTGTCTTTTAATTCCTTTTATTTACCTTTGACGCCATCAAAAAAGATTATGTTTAAACTCTTTTCAACCGGGTTTTGGGAAACCATTGCACGACTCATTTTAAGAAACAGAATTTTTATTCTCGTTCTGGTTGTACTTACTACTGGGTTTTTTTCCATGCAATGGAATAACATGCGTTTTACCTATACCGAAGCAAATCTGTTGCCAGATGACCATCCTATTAATTTAGAATACAATAATTTTCTAGATATTTTTGGAGAAGAAGGTAATTTGATTGTAATGGGGGTCAAGGACAGTACCTTGCTCACCGTCGAAAAACTAAATGCTTGGAATACGTTTTCCAAAAGTTTTAAAACCCACCCCAATGTAGATGCTGTCATTGCCATTAAAGATTTACAAAAACTTGTTAAAAATGAGCGTAAAAAACAATTTGACCTCATCCCTTTTATCAAAGATTCTGTCCAAACACAATCGGAAGTAAATACACTAAAAAAAGCCCTTTTTGAAGACTACCCTTTTTATGACAATGTTCTTTTTAACAAAGAAACCGAGGCCATTCGCACAGCCATCTACTTAGATAAATCGATCGTCAACACCCCAGAACGAAAGGCATTTATTGAAACCTTTTTAACCCCAAAAGTAAAAGCATTTGAAGAGGCCTATGGTTTAAATGTGCGCGTATCAGGGATGCCTTATGTACGGACACTAAATTCTCAGAATATTATTGATGAAATTAGCATGTTTATTTTAGCAGCTATTTTAATCACTTCACTTATTTTCTTTTTCTTTTTCAGGTCATTCAGAGCGACCTTTATATCCATGGTTGTTGTGGTCATTGGAGTGATGTGGACCTTTGGAATTTTAGGGTTGTTACAATATGAAATTACCGTACTCACAGCCTTGATTCCTCCTCTAATTATTGTCATTGGAATTCCAAATTGTATTTTTCTAATCAACAAATACCAGCACGAAGTCAATAATCATGGTAACAAAGCAAAATCGCTTCAACGCGTAATTTCAAAAGTTGGGAATGCGACTTTGATGACCAATGTAACTACAGCCTCAGGGTTTGCAACCTTTATAATTACCCAAAGTAAATTGCTCACCGAATTTGGTATTGTTGCTTCACTGAGTATTATTGCCATTTTTCTGTTGTGTTTATTAATTATTCCTATTATTTATAGCTTTATGCCAATCCCAAAAGAGAAGCATTTAGAGCATTTAAACAAACGATGGATTAACCGCCTTGGCGATTGGATCGAACATACCGTTAAGCATAAAAATATTACAATCTATATGACGGCAACTGTTTTACTCGCCATCAGCATCATTGGAATTTTTCAAATTGAAACTACGGGGAGTTTAATTGAAGACATGCCTAAAAAAGCGGAATTTTATAAAGACATCGAATTCTACGAAAGTGAATTTAATGGTGTGATGCCTCTAGAGATTTTAGTAGATACCAAACGTAAAAAAGGAGTCCTAAAACTCTCTACTTTAAAACGCATGAATGCACTTGAAGATTTGATTTTTGAAATTCCAGAACTTTCTAAACCCATCTCTGTAGTAAGCTTGGTGAAATATTCTAAACAAGCCTACTACAACGGAAATCCTAAATATTATCAATTGCCCTCTGCACAAGAAAATAATTTTATTTTATCCTATGCAAAAAATGCCTCTTCAGATGTTGATTTGCTAAAAAACTTTGTCGATAGTACGGGTCGCTATGCCCGAATCACCACCTTTATGAAAGATGCTGGGATCGATAAAATGGAACGTATTGAAGAAGATCTCTTAGCAAAAATTGATAAGCTGTTCCCTAAAAAACTGTACGATGTTTCCATCACTGGAAAAGCCTATTTATTTCAAAAAGGAACCAAATATTTAGTTCGAAACTTAGTCTTATCATTGGCCTTGGCTATCTTTTTAATCTCACTATTTATGGCTTATATGTTTCGCTCATTCCGAATGATTATCATTTCGTTAATTCCAAATTTATTACCGCTATTGGTAACAGCAGGAATGATGGGCTACTTAGGCGTCCCCATAAAACCATCAACAATATTAGTTTTTAGTATTGCTTTTGGAATTTCAGTAGATGATACCATTCATTTTTTAGCCAAATACCGACAAGAATTATTGGCGAACCACTGGAAAATTAGAAAGTCTGTCTTTTCGGCACTTCGCGAAACAGGGGTGAGTATGTTTTATACCTCCATTGTACTATTCTTTGGGTTTTCGGTGTTTATCACTTCTAATTTTGGAGGTACTGTGGCCTTAGGCGCCTTAATTTCAGCAACCTTATTATTGGCGATGTTGGCTAATTTACTGTTGTTACCTTGTCTATTGTTGTCTTTAGAACGCAGCATTGCAAACAAGAAAGTATTGAAAAAGCCTCCACTAAATATTATTCCAGAAGAAGAAACGTTTGAAGAAGACTAACTCATACACTGTTAATTTAGCTTAAAACTTTATATTTGCACTATTAATAATTGTACTTATGACTACCAGCACTGTTGAACATTTACTAACTCAAGAACTCAAACATACAGACATTGAGGTTAAAGGGTGGGTTCGAACATTTAGAGCGAACCGATTTATCGCTCTTAATGATGGCTCTTGTCTTCAAAGCATCCAATGTGTAGTTGATTTTGAAAGCATGGATGAAGCGCTATTAAAACGCATCACAACAGGTGCTGCTGTACACATTAAAGGCGGTTTAGTTGAAAGTCAAGGAAAAGGACAGTCTGTAGAAGTTCAAGTGAGTTCTATAGAAATTTTGGGGGATGCTGATCCTGAAGAAGTATCAAAAACCATCCTACAACCTAAACGTCATTCCTTAGAATTTTTAAGAGAACAAGCACATTTACGAACACGAACCAACACCTTTAGTGCGATAATGCGACTCCGTTCATCACTCTCTTTTGCTGTTCATTCCTATTTTAATAAAAATGGGTTTTATTATATGCATGCTCCGATTGTCACTGGAAGTGATGCCGAAGGTGCCGGTGAAATGTTTCGAGTCACTACATTAGATCCAAAAAATCCACCGCTAACAGATGCCGGTGAAGTGGATTACTCAAAAGACTTTTTCGGAAAAGAAACAAACCTAACCGTATCTGGGCAATTGGAAGCAGAAACCTATGCCATGGCACTCGGAAAGGTATATACTTTTGGGCCTACATTTAGAGCTGAAAACTCTAACACCTCGCGACATTTAGCAGAGTTTTGGATGATTGAACCTGAAGTCGCTTTTATGGATTTGGCTGGGAATATGGATCTTGCGGAAGATTTCATGAAGTACGTCATCAGTTACGTTTTAGAACACAATAAAGAAGATCTAGCCTTTTTAGAGCAACGTTTGGAACAAGAAGATAAATCAAAGCCTCAAAATGAGCGGGCACCTATGCCACTTACTAAGAAACTTCGTTTTATTGTTGACAACAATTTTAAACGTGTTAGCTATACAGAAGCAATTGATATTTTACGAAACTGCAAGCCTAATAAAAAGAAGAAGTTTAAATATATTATTGACGAGTGGGGTGCCGATTTACAAAGTGAGCATGAGCGCTTTTTGGTAGAAAAACACTTTAAATGTCCTGTAATTTTATTTGATTACCCTGCAAAAATTAAAGCCTTTTATATGCGCTTGAACGAGGACGGAAAAACAGTTAGAGCCATGGATATTTTATTCCCAGGTATTGGTGAAATTGTTGGTGGATCGCAGCGTGAAGAACGATTGGACGTCTTAAAAGCAAAAATGGCAGAACTTGACATCCCAGAAGAGGATCTTTGGTGGTATTTAGATTTAAGAAAATACGGTACGGCGGTGCACTCTGGATTTGGACTCGGTTTTGAACGTTTGGTCATGTTTGCGACTGGTATGGGTAACATTCGAGATGTCATTCCTTATCCTCGAACTCCTTTTAATGCTGAATTTTAAAGGTAACCATATTCGCATTTTTTGAAACTAATTACTGCTTAGCATATATCTAAAGATTTTTTCTTATTTTTATATAAACCCGAAGAATAAATGCTTAAGCAATCTTTACATTATAAATTATCACAAAAACTATCGCCTCAACAAATTCAGTTGATGAAGCTGATCCAGTTGCCTACCCAAGCTTTTGAGCAACGCCTTAAACAAGAGCTCGAAGAAAACCCAGCACTCGAAAGTGGTAAAGATCAAGAAGAAACGTATGAAGAGACCTTTGACTCCAATGATAATGATATGGACAATGAGCAAATCAATGCAGACGATATTAATGTAGATGACTATCTGAGTGATGATGAAATTCCAGAATACAGACTTCATGCCAATAATTACAGTGCCGATGATGAAGAAAAAACAACCCCTTTTGCTTCTGGGACGTCTTTTACACAACATCTAATCGATCAACTCAACACCTTCCCTTTAGAAGAAACACACTATCAAATTGCAGAATTTTTAATTGGAAGTATCGACGATAGCGGCTACATCCGCCGTCCGTTACTTGATATTATGGATGATTTGGCCTTTACTCAAAATGTATATACCGATGAGAAAACCATTGAGTCTGTCCTCAAGGTAGTACACCTTTTAGACCCTGCAGGGGTGGGTGCTAGAAACCTTCAGGAATGTTTAGCACTTCAATTGCATCGAAAAACACAAACACCTAATACCGCACTCTCCAGCAAAATCATTGAACAGGGCTTTGAGCAATTTACTAAAAAGCACTACAAAAAACTCTTACAGAAATTTAGTATTACGGAATTACAACTTAAAGATGCGATTTCTGAAATTGAACGCTTAAACCCAAAACCTGGTAGTTCCTATTCGAATAACGCCCGCTCTATTGAACACGTCGTACCCGATTTTACTATCAAAATTAATGAAGGGGAATTAGAGCTGAGCCTGAATGGTCGAAATGCACCTGAATTGCATGTTTCAAGGCCCTATAACGAAATGCTAAAAGGCTATAAGGCTTCCAAAGAAAAAACAAAATCGCAAAAAGATGCGGTGCAATTTATCAAACAAAAACTCGATGCTGCCAAATGGTTTATTGACGCTATAAAACAACGCCAACATACCCTATTCATTACCATGAGTACCATTATGCATTTTCAAGAAAATTACTTTTTGTCAGGAGATGAACAACAACTAAGACCCATGATTCTAAAAGATATTGCGGATAAAATAGACATGGATGTTTCGACGGTATCACGGGTTGCAAACAGCAAATATGTGGACACTCCTTATGGAACAAAATTGATCAAAGAGTTTTTTAGCGAGTCCATGACAAATGACCAAGGAGAAGAAGTTTCAACCCGAGAAATTAAAAGCATTTTAGAAACCGTAATCGCTGAAGAAGACAAGAAAAAACCACTGACAGACGAAAAATTAGCGATTATTTTAAAAGAAAAAGGCTATCCAATTGCTCGAAGAACGGTGGCTAAATACCGTGAACAATTAGACCTTCCTGTCGCGCGACTTCGCAAACAGCTTTAGCCTACACCTTCTTAATTACATTAGTGACAATTCCCCAAATTACAAAATCATTTTCTTCTGTAATTTTGATTGGCTGATAGTTTTTGTTTTCTGGCTGTAACCAAACCTCATCCTTTTCAACCTTAAGTCGTTTGACCGTAAACTCTCCATCTAAAAAACAAACCGCTATTTTATTATGTGCTGGAGAAAGACTTCGATCAATTACCAAAAGATCATTGTCACTAAGTCCCGCATCTATCATTGATTGCCCACTTACCCGAGCAAAAAAAGTAGCTTCTTTATTTTTTATAAGCTCGTCATCTAGGGATAGGCGTTCTTGTTTAAAATCTTCTGCTGGTGATGGAAATCCAGCCGAGATCCCTGTATCAATATAGACCGCTCCCAAGGTGTTAAGATTTTCAGGTGTAAAAAATGTAAGAGGTGTGTTTTGTTTTATGGACATTGAACTGTAATTATATCTTTAAAACTAGTGGTGTATTTTGGCGATAAA
>JABAZA010000031.1:1669-11099 GCA_018608725.1 Flavobacteriaceae bacterium | reverse complement strand
GACCAGTGTCCTCCACCTGCAATTTCGATATCTAATTCTAAAGTGTTTCCATCTTCTGAAAGCGCAGCTATATACGTAACTGAATCTGGTGCATCAGCAGGACTTGCTAATTCACCACCATTGATCGCTTTAGCTAACCCTAAGTAAGCACCTACTCCATTTAGTGTAATGGTTCCGGCTGCTTCATCATAATTATAAGTAGCTGTTGCTGATCCATCATGTGGAGCAACCGGTGTGCCACACCCTTCTGCTGCTGCACCTTGCCAAGTTTCAACCCAAGTTTCTGATCCGACAACATTTTGGAACGAACCGTCTGTATTAAATACATAGGTATCATCAAATAAACATGCTCTTGTTGTCACATCATCTGAAGTGTTTGACCACCAAGAAATATTGTCTAATTCTGGACCTACTCCAAGTGCACCTGCTTCTGGTGCTAATCTCCAAGTTCCATCAAGTGCTGAAGGCGCTGGAGGTGCATCTTTTACAAGTTTGAACGACCAGTGTCCTCCACCTGCAACCTCGATATCTAATTCTAAAGAGTTTCCATCTTCTGAAAGTGCTGCTATATACGTAATTGAATCTGCTGCATCAGCAGGACTTGCTAATTCACCGCCATTGATCACTTTAGCCAAGCCTAAGTAAGCGCCTGCTCCATTAAGTGTAAGTGCAGCTCCGCTGTATTCGTAGGTCGCTGTAGCGGTTCCATCATGTGGAGCCACTGGTGTACCACACCCTTCTGCTGCTGCACCTTGCCAAGCTTCAATCCAAGTATCTGCTCCTAGAACATTCTGAAACGAACCGTCTGCACCAAATATATATTCATCATCAAATAAACATGCTCTTGTTGTCAAATCGTCGGTTGTGTTTGACCACCAAGAAATATTGTCCAATTCTGGACCAACTCCTATTGCACCTGCTTCAGGCGCTAATCTCCATGTTCCTGTTAAAGCATCTCCAGTTGGTGGTGCTTCTACTATGGTTACTGTATGTTCTTTACTAATAGACACGTCTTCTTGTCCTGGAAAAGAGGCCGTAACAGTAATCGTATAAGTGGCTGTCTCATTTGGATAATTATGAATTACCATTGGACCGCTTGTTTGATATACATCTGTGTCGTCATCGGCAGTTGCTCCAAAATCAACCGTATATACTACTCTGTTGTCACCTGGAACTGTTGAGGCAAGTACCCCTGTTCTATTTCCGTCAGCGTTTAGAGTTGCAATTACAAAATCTAAACCTCCAATAGTGTTTGTCATATCGTCATCTTCATGACAAGAGATCGTCGTGCTTAATAAAAGCACTAATATCAGATACATTCCGTTTTTTAATAATTTCATTTTTTTAATTTTTTGAGTTAATAATTTTTAATATCCTTGGTTTTGTCCCCATCTTTCTACTGCGTTGGCTAGTTCCAGCTCGATCAAAGGAATCGGGAATACTTCATTTTTGTTGGCTGTAAATCCAGGAATTGCAGCCGCTGCTTGACCAGTTCTAACAAGGTCAAAGAAACGGTGTCCTTCTCCTGCTAGCTCTTTACGTCTTTCTGAATAAATAGCTTCCAGTATATCGCCTTCAGCTGCTGTATAGTCATGACTGTTGTCTCCGTAAGCTCTGGCTCTGACTTGGTTTAAATAGGTTTCAGCATTGGCGCCTCCACTTTGGGCATCTGCTTCCGCCGCCATTAATAAGACATCGGCATAACGAATAGAACGGTAATTGTTTGCAAAATTTAAAGGATCTGATCCTGCTCTATCATCGGCTTTACGTGGGATGTATTTTTTATTGAATAGTCCTGTATCGTCTCTTCCTTGAGAATAGGAGTCTTGCTGATCTCTTAAATCGTAAATCGTAACATCTCTTCTGGCGTCGTCCTCATCGTAGAGGTCGTATAATTCTTGTGATGGCAAGCAAAAGCCCCACCCTGTTACAAATTCTGAATTATCATAAGGCGATCTTGGACCACAAAATTTAGGGAAATAACTTCCTTCACTACATATGATACAATTCCATCCTGCTGGCTCTACTCCGGTATATTGGATTTCAAAGACAGATTCTGAACCATTTTCAGCACTGGTTTCAAATAGGTTTAGATAATCGTCCCCGGTTTTTAAACTGTACTGCGAGCTTCCAATAACGTCTGAGAATGCAGATGCTGCATCTGCAAACTTATCATCGTCGAAGGTTCCATGGTATAAATATACTTTTCCTAATAGGGCTTGTGCAGCGCCTTTTGTTACCTTATAAACATCACTTTGTACGACTGGCAAATTAGAAATGGCTTCTTTTAAGTCTTCTTCAATTAAACTGTAAACGGCCGAAATACTACCAACTCTGTTGATGTCGTATTGCTCACCAATAATTATACGTTGATCTACAATTCTATTGACTCCGCCACGCGTTTCTACCTTTAAAGGAATGTCTCCAAAATGCTTGGCTAACTCAAACGCATAATAGGCTCTTAAAAAGTATGCTTGTGCAATGATTTGCTCCCTCCCACTAAAATCTGTTTTGTCTTTAAATTCTAATAAGTAGTTTGCTCTGTTTAGACCTGCATACATTAAGTTCCAAATGTCTCTTAATTGATTGTTGTCAGAAGGTGTATGAATCATTTGATTCACATTTTGTATGGTGGGTTGATCGTAGTTAAACGAATCTCCACCCGCAGCGTAATCATCGGATGCTGCGACTCCAAGTAATACATTCCAAAAAGAGGATTGTAACATGTCGTAAGCTCCAATTAACGCGCTTTCATATTCTTGCTCATTGTTGAAGTAGTTGTCCGCATCTGGACCAATCGGTTCTACTTCAATATAATCGTCACATGCTGTAAAAAACACAAGTGAGAATACCATTACTGTTTTGAATATTTTTTTCATAGTATAATTATTAAAAGTTTAAATTAATACCTAAAAGGTATGAGCTTGCTACAGGGTAGAAGCCTTTATCGATACCAGAACCTATTGGGGCTCCGTTGCTTGCTGAAGGATCGTAACCTAAATAATCTGTAAGGGTATATAGATTGTTTCCTGAAAGATAAATTCTGAATTTATCTAATCCGAGGCTGGATAATACTTTAGCATTGAAAGAATAGCCTATTTGAACGTTTTGTAAACGTAAGAACGATGCGTCTTCTACATAAAAATCTGAGAATAAATCAGTATTTACAGATGCACCAGCCACAGCTCTTGGCACTGTATTGCTTGTTCCTGTTCCTTGCCATCTGTCTAGCATATAGGTTCCTCTGTTGGCGTATAAATCTTTACGCTCGTAATCTCTTACCATGTCATTTCCGATAGAAGCAAATGCATTGGCACTGAAATCAATATTCTTATACGTAAAACCGATGTTAAAGCCCATTGTAATATCCGCTAAAGGATCTCCAAGGTTTGTTCTATCATCTGGATCTATATAACCGTTGCCATTTGTATCTACGAATTTTAAATCTCCTGGTGCGACACCATCATGATATTGTCCATCTATGGCAGCTGCAGGAGCATTCGCGTTTAAAGCGTCAATTTCTGCTTGTGTTTGGTATATCCCGTTTGTTTGGTAGCCATAGAAATACCCCATTGGCATCCCTGCTTGCATACGAGAGGTTGTTTGGCTAATACCAACTCCAAATTCTCCGCCATTTACAATTCCGTTTCCTCCGACATCAACAGACAAAACTTCGTTTTGTAGCGTTGTGAAATTAAACCCAACATTAAAATTAAAGTCTTCGCTAAGGTTGTCGTTGTAGTTGATGCTAAACTCTACTCCTTTGTTTTCAACCGAACCAGCATTGACGATTGGTAGGGCTGAACCTGGAGCTGCTGCTCCTAATAACCCAGAACCGTCTGGGGCAATGAGTAGATCTTCTGTTACTTTGGAATAAATATCAGCAGAGATGGATAGTTTATTGTTGAATAAAGAGGTATCAAAACCAAGGTTTTTAGATACTTGCTCTTCCCATTTAATGTTTGGGTTTCCAATCAGACCAATGGCAACACCATTTAGTAAGTCAGAAATTCCAGTTGCATTTCCTGGATCGTAAGTCGCTTCTCCTGTTAAAAGAGAGGTATATCCAAACAATCGGATTTTATCATTTCCAATAACTCCGTAACTTGCTCTTACTTTTAAATTATTGATCCAAGAACTATCTTTTAAGAATTCTTCTTCAGACACATTCCACCCCACAGATCCTGATGGGAAATATCCGTATTTATTATTTGGTCCAAATGCAGATGAACCATCTCTTCTCATGACTGCTGAGAGTAAATATTTTTCTTTGTAGTTATACTGCACTCTTGTAAATATTGATGAAAGATTTTTTTCAAAAACATTGTTACCAATGGCTATTTGAGAAGGAATAAAACGTGGGTTTATAACCTCCATGTCTGCAATAGTTTGGTCTGGATTGTTGGTTGCTATCGTAGTTGATCCTTGATAGCCATAAAACTCTCCTTCTTCATGCGAAAGAGAAGCTCCTAATAAAACAGTTAGATTGTGTTTTTCGTTAAACGTATTTTCATACGTTATATAGTTATCCCAAATGTAATCGTCATAATCTGCACCATGGTCCACAACTTCATTTCCTGTTAAATTCGCACCTCTACTAGGTCCATAATTCACTTCAGGTCTAAAGATATCATCTCTTACATTGGCATGATTCATTTGATATTTAGAACTTACTGTGAATTTATCTAAGAACGTATAATCGACTCCTAAGCTTGCACTTATTTTATCAACACGAGCCGTGTTGTAAGAGTTTTCTACTTGTGCTAAAGGGTTGATAATTTCTATCTGTCTGATGTCTTCAACTAAGGAATAGTTTCCGTCAGCATCCGTTGTTGCTAAGTTTGGATTGATATTGACTGCGTTGTATAAAACTGCTCCAATACCTCCTTCTGGGAGGTTGTTTTTTTCTGATACTGTATGCAGTGCTGTTGCTGTTAGTTTTAAATTATCTAAGATGTTGTATTGATAATTTAATCGTGCAGTGAGTCTGCTAAAATTAGATTTTCCTAAACCTACAATACCGTCCTGATCTAAATAAGACACTCCAAAAGAGTAGGCTGATTTTTCTGTACCACCACTGGCACTCAAGTTCACATTTGATATGATTGCAGTTTCAAAAACCTCATCTTGCCAATCCGTACCCGTTTGTGGGTACACATAAAACTCTGGGTTTAAAGGATCGTCAACGGCATCATTTACGTAAATCGCAAAATCTGTTGGGCTTAATAAGTCCAATTTTTTACTCGTCTGTTGAATCCCTGTGTAAGAATCAAATTGAAATTTTAGTTCAGCATTTTTTCTTCCTGATTTGGTTGTAATTAAGATGACCCCATTTGCGGCTTGAACCCCATAAATACCTGCGGTTGCATCTTTTAATACATTAATGCTTTTAATGTCGCCTGGGTTGATAGCAGATAAATCTCCTACTCTAATCCCGTCAACTAAAATTAAAGGTGCACTGTCTCCGTTTGTAGAGACTCCACGAATTCGAATGTTTGAACCGGCACCAGGCGAACCTGAACCAGAGGTTACATTGACACCCGCCACTTGGCCTTGTAAGGCTTGTTCAACTCTTACAGGATTTAGTTTCTCAATTGCTTTGGATCCTAAAACTGTAACAGCTCCTGTAACTTCCTTTTTCTTTTGTGTGCCGTACCCAATCACAACAATTTCGTCTAGAGTTTCGTTGTCTTCATCTAGTGAAACATTCATGTTTGCCGATGCTGATAATTCTTTAGTTTGAAACCCTATGTAGGTGAAAACTAAAGTCGCATTTGGTTGAACGTTTGTGATGGTAAAATTTCCATCAAAATCAGATACAGCGCCATTGCTTGTATCCTTGACAATAACGTTAACTCCTATAAGAGGGAGCCCGTCAGCGCTTGATTTTACTGTCCCGCTTACTGTTGTATTTTGAGCAGATGCTGTAAAAGCAAACGCCAAAGTCATCAGTACGGAATAAAATATTTTTCTCATAAATATTGGTTTGTATTAGTTTTTTATAAATTTACGATAAACAATTGCTAATTCCGTAAAATTAACCGCTACAAATAATATACAACTCAAAATAAGTGTATGAAATTTATTGAAAAATTACTTTTATAGGTTATAATTGATGATTTTGAAATCTATAATAGATTTAAGAATACAACAAAAACTACATTGTTGTAGGGGGTATGTATAGGTAAAAAAGAGAGTTGTAGGGGTTGTTATATTTCTAAAATATAATTTGTTAAGCTAGATTCGTGTGGTAAATCCATTTTTTTTCGCAATCTGTATCGTTTAACTTCAACACTTCGCGGAGAGATATTTAGTAGTGGCGCTATCTCTTTGGAGGATAGGTTTAGACGCAGATAAGCACACAAACGAAGGTCGTTAGGGGTGAGTACTGGATGTTTTTCTTTAATAAGTTTGAGGAAGTCTTTATCGGCATTATTAAACGCTTCTTCAAATAGTTTCCAATCATCTGTATTGTTTAAATTCTTGTCGATAATTCGAATCACTTTTTTAATGTCCTGTTGATTATCTTTCTCTTTCAGTTCCGTTTTGATACTGTTTAAGAACTCATTCTTTTTAATCAAACTCATTGTAGAAACGGCTAGTTCTCTGTTTTTACTTTCAATATCGAGTTTTAGTTTCTCATTTGCTAACTGCATGAATTTTTGAGAGGTTTCAAGCTCTTTGAGTGCGAGTTGTTCCTGAGATTTTTGAAGAAGTTGTTGTTGTTGTTTTCTGTAATAACTTCTGTATAGGTTATGAATTAGAATCCACAAAACGATAAAGATAATTACATAGATTGTTATTACCGTATTTGAAAGGTACCAAGGCCGATCAATTACAAAGGAGTAGGAGGCGGCATTGAGTGTTTCGGAGTTGCCTATTTTGCCTTTAACTTTAAATTCATAGCTTCCATAAGGAAGGTTTTCAAATACTTGATATGAATCCGATTGCCAATCAGACCAGGAGTCGGACCATCCTATTAATTTGTAAGAATATTTTTTACTAACAATGTTGTCGTAGTGTGGAATACTGTAGTTTATATAAATATTGTTACTTTCAGAATCTAGCATTATTGGGTTTGTAGAATCGAGTTGGAATTTATCTTCATTAATTTTACTAGCCTGAACAGAATTTATTTTTAAATTATAAAGATGATTCGGTTTTGGAGTATCTGAGTTGAAAATAAAATAACCATAGGCAGATCCTAAAAGGTATTCATTTGTGCCAATTTTTGTAAGGTTTTCAAAACCAGAGACAACTTTTTTAAAGTTTGATATTGCAACTGGAATTATTTCAACTTTTGGTGTTTGTGTTACGCTCCCCGCACTAATTATTAAGATATTATCATCGGCAAAGCACCACTTAAGACCTTCAGAGTCCTTGACATCCATAATGGTTGTTCGTGTTGAAAAACCCTTTAAAACTTCTTTGAAAGGTTTTGATTCTGCAAATGATTTATCTGTAGAGTTAAATTTATAAACGTCTTCAGAGGATGTGTAGTAATAGTTTTTAGAGAATTTAATGAAGTTTGAGCCATTCCCCTCGGTCATCGGCGTCTTGATTGAAACTTTCGAAATTGCTGTTAAATCATTGTTTAAGGTGAGTTCGTATAAGCCTCTTAATTCATGGTTAACGTATATATGTTTTCCTATGTATTGATAAAAACGACTTGATATATCAAACCCTTTAATTTTGTTTTTAAAACGCCACTTCCCTTGTTTCTTCTCCAAAAGACTTAATCCGTTATAATTTCCTTGTAATATGATATTTGGATTCTCTTTTAGAGGTTTAAAGTCCCATGAACCAAGCGATTGATTTATACTGTACTGTAATTTTTTGTTTTTAATTAGTAAGGTTCCGCGATCGTGTCCACAAAAAATCTGGTTATCAATGACTTTAAGGTTCCACACCTGACCATTTGTGCCTTCAATAAAAGTAAAGTCAGACTTTGTATCTCTACGTTTATAAAACAGTCCTTGGTTAGTGCCTAGGTACAAATGATCTTCGAATAATACAGAAGTATAAACTGTTCCAATGGCACCTTTTGTATCATTATAAACAACAAATTGAGAGGAAAGATTTATGTGGCTGATCCCAATATCGAGTCCTAACCATAAGTTATTTTGATAATCTTCAAAAACCGATAATACCGTATTATTACTGAGGCCTTTCTCAAAATTAAGGTCGTATTTAAGTATGCCTTGTGGGTCTAAATGATAAAGTCCATTTGACACAGTTCCAATCACAATACTGTTGTCACTTAACTTGGTAGCACTATAAATTGTAAGTGAATTCAAATTTACTTTAGGATCTATTATCCATGGTGTTAGTTTCTTGTTTTTCAAGAAATAAAAACCATTAGATGCTGTCATTACTAGGAGTTGATCTTTATGTTCAATTAAGCCAGCAATATTACCAGATTTCAACCTTGGGTCATCGCTAACAAGCTCTACCGTCCCGTCAAGTATTTTGTATATTCCTTTGTTTAACTGGTTGAAAAATAATACGCCTTCCACCTCAAATATATTTGAGATGACATAATCGGATTCTATAAACGTTGTTTCTTTTGTTAGTTCATTAACTAAATAAATTCTAGAAAGAGATTGAAATATTAACCAATTATCTAGTTTAATAATATCCCAAAACTGTTCGTCTTCGGCAAGTTCAATCTCAAACTGATCTACTAAAGAGGTGTACTCTAAGATGCTTTTATTATTTCGTTTCCAGACTCCAAAATCCATGTAACTTCCTGTGTAAATTAGGTCGCCAATTGCCTTTACAGATCTTACAATAGAATTATCTGGCACGGGATAACTGTTCCAATTCATGCCATCATACTCCAATAATCCAGAATTATTGGCAAAATACATGGTTTGATCAGAGGTCTGAGAAATACTCCAGTTTTGATTTTGAGCACCATAGGCGTCTGGATTATAGGCCATTACAGGGGGATGCTCTTGAGCAGAGATCACGAAAGTGACTAATAAAACTAAAATATACTTAATAATCCTCATAGTAAAAAGAAAGGCCCAAGATAATGAAAATTTGAAGTTTGAGCTAATCGAAAGGATGGATAACTATTAGGGCTGGATATATAGAGTGTTTCGAAAATAAAAATTACCTGATATTTAAAAAGGAAACTAAATCTTCTTTTCTTCGTTTAGCAACGGGCAATATAATATCTCCTAAAAGTTGACAGTTGCTTCCATCTGAATTATTGATATTAATAATATACTTAAGGTTTATTAAGTACTTTTTATGGATTCTGAAAAAAAACTTTGGAGCTAAAATCTTGTCATATTCTCCTATGTTTTTAGAGACAAAGAAGGTTGAATTATCAGTAAGGTGAATTATTGTGTATCTTCCATCTGATTCAAAATATAAGATATTG
Source organism: Flavobacteriaceae bacterium (assembly GCA_018608725.1). GTDB lineage: Bacteria > Bacteroidota > Bacteroidia > Flavobacteriales > Flavobacteriaceae > Hel1-33-131. Next base: position 1,708 of record JABAZA010000031.1, on the reverse strand, counting down.
TCTATTTTAATGAAGTCTATTTTTTTTGTGGAAGGAATT
>JABAZA010000031.1:0-1569 GCA_018608725.1 Flavobacteriaceae bacterium | reverse complement strand
CCTATACTCAAGTTCAATATTATAGTTTTCCGAGAATGCCATTTCATCAAAACTGCCTAAGAATTCAAAAGGATTCTCCTCCCCTGAACTGTCAACTAAATTTAGTCCTAATTTTAAAATTAGTCCTTTGTGAGTGTCATTTATTGAATGTGTTGATGTTCGATCTTGAGCTTGCATTGACACAAGCCCTCCAATAAAAAATAAAAATAGTGTAAATTTTTTCATTCGAATTTGAGGTTTAATTAGCATTAGAAGCACTTTAAATTTAATTAGGATAAAGTGTTTTCATTTCATGTATTTATCAACAAAGAAAGGTAGCTTAGAGGTAATACACTAGCTCAATGTAACGAAAGGCTAATTGATGTAATAAAAGGCTTGTTGACGTAATAAACGGTCAAGTCAGCTTGTGGAAAAATAGCTTTTAATTTATTTTTTTTACCTTTAGGATGTGAAAGACTTAAAATACCTTTTTGCCTATACCGTACCACTTTCAGCATTCATTTCATTTGAATCCGTGGGCTTAGGAACGTACACTTCCATTATTTACGCTTTTATAATACTTCCATTTCTAGACCTCATAACTGGAAGTCAATCTAAAAATCTATCCAAAGATGAAGTGAATAACAAAAAATCCAAATGGATTTTCGATATCATGCTATATTTAAATTTACCCATCGTATTTGGTCTTTTGTGGCTTGTTTTTTCAAGAGTTCAAACACAAGAATACGCTGCTTATGAGCTGATTGGACTCGGTCTTTCAGCAGGAATTTTATTAGCAACGAACGCCATTAATGTAGCGCACGAACTAGGACATAGAACCCCTTACTTCGAAAGATTTATGAGTAAATGCCTGTATATGCCCTGCCTGTATATGCATTTTTATATAGAGCACAACTTTGGCCACCACATGAATGTTGCGACTCCAGATGATGGTGCAACAGCTAAATACAACCAAACAGTATTTTCGTTTTGGATTAGCTCTGTTACAAAACAATATATAGATGCTTGGAAGCGTCAAATGAACCTCTTAAAATCTAAAAACTGCTCATTTATTTCTGCGAAAAATGACATGCTATGGTATCATTTAATACAACCCATCTATCTATTTGGAGTGTTATATTTCTTTTCACTTGATGTCATGCTATTTGCCGTCGGTATTGGGGTGGTGTCTTTTCTGTTTTTAGAAAGCATCAATTATATCGAGCATTATGGATTGAGACGATTTAAAACGCCCTCAGGAAGGTACGAACGTGTCCAACCGCATCATTCTTGGAATTCTAATTTTAATATTGGGAGAATTGTTTTGTATGAGCTCACAAGACATAGCGATCACCACTTTAAATCCTCTAAAAAATACCAACTTCTAAACAGTTATGAACAAAGCCCTACCTTACCTTTGGGATACCCCGCTTCTATTCTCTTGAGTTTCATTCCGCCACTTTGGTTTAAAATTATGAATCCATTAGTGCCTAAAGAAATGAAAACTAGCTAAAAGCTGTTCAATACTCTTTAAAAAATTAATTGAACTGTGTTCGAAACATATTACAAATTTTGTAGGGTGATTATTCA
>JABAZA010000084.1 GCA_018608725.1 Flavobacteriaceae bacterium | reverse complement strand
CTTTTAAGTCTGCTTGATTAGCATAGTCCACAACAAAAACTTTTATATCCGCTTGGTTTTGATAGTTTACCGAAAATATTTTTTGTGCCGTGGCAGACTGCATTGCAACTACAAAAGAAACTAAAAGAAAAAATCGTTTCATACTATTGGTTTTGTTAATACACCAAAAACTTGAAAAGTTTTGATTTGAATTGCTCATTTATTTGAATAAAATACATACCATCAGAAAAGCTAGAAATATTAATTCTATTTCCCTCCAAATGAAATTGTAAAGCTTGACCCAATTGATTGTATATTTTAAGGGCATCTTTAGAAAGTTCCAATCCTTCGATATACACATAATCTTGAGTAATGGTAGGATGAATAAATTCCGTTTGAGAATCTAAATCAGACATAGAAAGCACCCCCCAAGAATCTTCTGCATTTGGACCATTCCAAATAAGAGTTGCCAAATAAGGGTTGTCAATAAATGGATTTCTATTGCCTTGAAAAGAATAAATAACATCGTTTCTGTTGCGTTCAAATTCCGAGACAGGATCTTCTTCATTCCATTCCAAAAAGATATTTGGCACATCGGAAGCGTAGGTTCTGTCACCAACTCCTATATTTATGGGCTCACATTGGGTTGGATAACGCAAATACATATACAAAATAATTCGCGCAACATCGCCTTTAAATTCGTCTCCAGGGTAAAAGTCTTCGTCCAAAAAAGAGTTTCCACTCCCATCTCTAAAATAATTATTATTTCGTGTGGAATTCATCTGACAATCAGCCGCTCTCAGATTATGAACATCTGTACCTGGTCCTGGAAAATCCGTTTCTAAACTAGGGTTTGCTAAACTTTTAGCAAATACATGCTCTCGATTCCAATAGCCAATACAAGGGCTATTGCCTTGTTGATATGCAATAGCGCGAGTCCTGTCATTAAAAGTGTCATTGTCTGTATCATCGTAACCATAAAACAAAATCACGTTGTTAGGGATGGTAACATCTAAATCACTTATATGAATAACGTCCCAAGTATCTGTTGAACCAGAAGTATATGGGATTAAGGTTGTATGGGTATTGATAATTAGCGTTGAAAGATCGTCTTTAAGTGCATTTCCGTCTTGAGTAAAATTAACTGAGGAATAATATTCAGGTATTTGAGCACCTATAGAGGCAGTTCCAAACACAAATGACCAGAAAAGGGTAATGAATAACTTTGTCTTCATTAAATCAAAAAGTTAAAATATTGGTTTAATTTAATTCAAAATTACAATTAATAATTGATGTTTTTCACATATTAGAATTGAATTATAAAATTAAATTTTAGTAATGGTTTAAAAATTATACTTTTGCAACGAACAAAACACACACAATGACATTACTACTTATGGCCGCAGGAAGCGGTAGTCGCTACGGAAAACTAAAACAATTTGACGATTTAGGACCTGCAAAAGAATTCCTTATGGAGTTCAGTATTTTTGATGCCCTCAAAAACAACTTTAATCATATCGTAGTCATTACCAAGGCTGCTAACAAATCTTTTCTAGAATCTCATCTTTCAGAACGTCTTCCGGTCCATGTAAAATTAGACGTCTTAGTTCAGGAAATCGAAGACATTCCTGAAGCTGTAACTCTAGATACAAAACGCGAAAAACCATGGGGTACCGCTCATGCTGTTTGGACGGCTCGAAATGTAATTAAAGGAAGTTTTGTGATCATAAATGCCGATGATTATTATGGGCAAAATGCTTTTAATGGTGCTGCAAAATTCATCAAAAATAACAACGCTAGTGACAAATTTGCGCTTGTAGCTTACAACCTTAAAAACACACTTTCTAAATTTGGATCTGTATCAAGAGGTGTTTGTGAAGTGAACAACCATCAATTAACATCTATCATTGAACGTACTAAAATTTCAGAAAAAGATACTCAAATTATCGATGAAGATTCTGGTGTGGTACTTGATGCTGACACGGCAGTTTCTATGAATTTTTGGATTTGTAACGCCTCGATTTTCAAGTACATTGAAACCTATTTTACAAAGTTTTTAGAAAACGCTGATAACCACGAAAAAAATGAAATCTACTTGCCATTTGTTACGCAAGAAATGATGGAAAACGGACATATAACAGTAGAAGTGATTGAAGCACAAAGCACTTGGTTTGGAGTCACCTATTATGACGACAAAAAAGAAGCGGTCAGAACCTTGGCTGAACTCACCGAACAAGGCGCTTACCCATCACCATTATGGAGTTGAAACCCTTAATTTTCAACCTCTAAACCACTTGATTTCCATCCAAAAAAACCGCGGTCTAAATCATAAATTTTTACAAATCCGTAAGCAATTAATTGTGAGGCACATTTTGCACTGCGACTCCCACGCTGACAATATACAATAACAGGTTTGGATTTGTCCAACTGCTGGATATTGATTTCAAAATTTTCACCCAAAAAATCAATGTTTAGTGCATTAGGAAGATGCCCCTCTTTGTATTCATCTGGAGTTCGAACATCGACCAGTTGAATCCCTTCAATTTCAGAAATCTCTTTCATTTCAGTAGCCGTAATAAGTTGGACAGCTTCAGAACGATTCTTATTGCAATTAAAGAATATAAGTATGCCTAGCAGCGTACATCCAAATTTAAAATAGCGCATATTATTAAGGAATTATAGTTGCACCATCCCATTCATTGAACCCACCCAATAGATTATAAACTGTGGTGAAACCCAATTGTTTCATGATTGAACACGCTTGACCACTTCTTGCACCTGATCGACAATAAACATAGTAATGATTGGTTTTATCGAGTTTTTCGAGTGCCGAAATAAAGCCTTGTCCCTGATGAATATCCAAATGAATGGCATCTGGAATCATCCCCTCTTCGACTTCTGCATCTGTACGAACATCTAAAATTATTGATTTTGAATCGGACTTTAGTTGTAGAGCCCATTCGTTTTGTGACAAATCTGACATAGTAATGTTTTAGAAAATTAATTTATAATATTTGTTTTTATCTATCTTTTTTAAAGCTTTACAGCTTTATGGAACACCCAATAGCTTTGGTTTTTTGTACTTCAAAAGGAACACCATTTAAAAGCGCATCTACTGCATTTTCTACATATTTATTTTTAACCAAAGTAGCGTCTTTATAATTATCGTCAATTGCTCCTATATATTGCACCACAGGCCCACGATCGGTAGATTCTAAAACGTAAATATGTGGTGTTTTAGTAGCACCATATTGAGGATAAATAGACTGATCGGCATCCATTAAATATGGAAAGGTAAACCCTTTTTGTTTTGCTCGTATTTGCATCTCCTTCATGGAATCACCTGGTTTTGTTTTGACATTATTGGGCATTATTGCAATAACAGGATATCCTTTTGGTGCATATTTTTTATTCAGTGCTTCAATCCGGTCTTCATAGGCCACTGCATACGGGCAAGTATTACACGTAAAAATAACAATGAACCCTTTAGCCTCCTTAAAATCGGATAAGGAAATTGTATTTCCGTCAATATTTTTAAGTTTAAAATCAGTTGCAACATCACCAATATCATACCCTTGATTTTGGGAGTCAACAGTAAATGTAACAGTTGTAAACAGCACTAATAATGTAAAAATTGTTTTCATAGTAATTTGGTTGTATTGTGTATTATAAAAATGTTTTAAGTTCAGTTTCTAATTCTTCATAGGTAAAAGTACGATTATAAAATAAACGTTTTGATGCATTGTAAATCAATGTAACAGGGATGGCTCCATCCCATTGTGGATTTACTTTTGGAATCCAGGAATTCATATCGGGATCGTCTAAAACAATAATTTTTGATTTCAATTGATGTTTTTTAATGAACGGTTTTAATTTAGTTTCATATTGATGTGGAAAATCTAAACTCACCAAAATGACTTCTACAGAATCTTTATATTTGGCTTGAAGCGCTTCAAAATGTGGCAACTCTTTAACACAGGGGGCACACCAAGTTGCCCAAAAATTAACTACATAGGTTTTGGAATTTTCGAGTTCTAAATAAGGAGCAATGCCTTCAAAATCATGTACCTCTAAATTGATAGAAGCTTTTGTTTCAGGTTTACAAGACAAACTCAAGAAAATGACAAATGAAAGTAACCATTTCATTTTACAAACTTAGCAAAACAGAAATAGGTTCTCGAAAGTTTTAACATAAAATTACCAGCGTTAAAAGTATTATGAAATTAAAAAAATGTTTACTTTGCATATCAATTAAACACAATTAACAATATGAAAAATACGATATTAAAATCAACAGCACTTTTATTTGCTATAACACTTACAGCATTTACAACTCTTGACAAAAAACAAGTCAATATTGATCAGAGTGTTATCAACTGGATTGGATACAAAGTAACAGGACAACATGAAGGGACAATTACCCTTCGAGAAGGTGTTCTTGAATTCAAACAAGATCAATTAACTGGCGGGAGTTTTGTAATGGACATGACGTCTATCAACACAATTGATCTTGAAGGTGATTACAAAAATAAATTAGACGGGCATTTAAAAGCCAATGACTTTTTTGGCGTTAAAAAATACCCAAAAGCAACCCTAGTTTTTACATCCGTGACCAAAAACGAAACAAATTATTCTGTTGTTGGAGACCTCACAATAAAGGGAATTACAAATAAAATCGCTTTTGATTTAGAGGTTTCAGAAAATAAAGCCACGACATCCTTCAAAATAGATCGTACAAAATATGGCATCAAATATGGATCTGCCAGTTTTTTTGATGGATTAAAGGATAAAGCGATATATAATGAGTTTGATTTAACGGTTTCTTTAAAATTTTAAAAAACTTTTAAATTTATTTTGCATTCAGAAAAATCGTTCCTACATTTGAAAAGTTAATACTTAATTATGAACCTTACTTTAAACAATATTTGGTGGTGGTACTCTCGAAAACAAAATTCGTGATACACCCCTATATGTTTAAAACAAAATAACTAGGCTTGTCTTCACGACAAGTCTTTTTTTATGAAAAAATTTGAACTAAAAACACATTACAAAAAAATACTCGCAGATACCATATCGCCTGTGAGTGTGTATCTAAAAGTTAGAGATAAGTTTCCAAACAGTATCCTGCTAGAAAGTAGTGACTATCACGGCAATGATAATAGCTTCTCCTACATCTGTTGCAACCCTATTGCATCCATCAAAGTAGAGAACTCTATTGTAACCAAAACCTATCCCGACCATAGTACAGAGAGCAAAGCTGTTCCAGCGGATAAAGTAACTCTAGAAGTCAATGCATTTACAAAACAATTTGACACTCAAAAAGACGCCTCGTTTAAATTTATAAATAATGGGATGTTCGGATTTACAGCTTACGATGCAGTAAAATATTTTGAAGACATCACCATCTCAAAAAAGGACGATTCCATTGTAATTCCTGAAATGTATTATGCCGTATATCAAAACATCATAGCCATCAATCATTTCAAGAATGAGGCCTATATTTTTGCACATTGTTATGGGTCTGAAAGTAATATCGATGCCATTGATCATTTGATTAAAGTGCAAAGTTTTTCATCCTATGATTTTGAATCAAAAGGAACTATTAGCTCCAATTTGAGTGATGAAGAATTCAAGTCGAATGTTAAACTCGCCAAAAAACATTGCGCTCGCGGCGATGTATTCCAACTGGTGTTATCCAAAAAATTTCAACAGGATTTTAAAGGCGATGACTTTAATGTTTACAGAGCATTACGAAGCATCAACCCCTCCCCTTATCTCTTTTATTTTGATTACGGAAAATTTAAAATCTTTGGAAGTTCACCCGAAGCACAACTGGTCGTCCAAGATAAAAACGCAGAAATCCATCCCATTGCAGGAACTTTTGCACGAACTGGGGATGATTTAAAAGATGCCGAACTGGCAAAAAAGCTCGTTGCCGATAAAAAAGAAAATAGCGAACATGTCATGTTAGTCGATTTGGCAAGAAATGATTTAAGTCGTCATTGCTCAGAAGTAGAAGTTAAAAAATATAGAGAAGTTCAATTCTTTTCTCATGTCATTCATTTGGTAAGTAAAGTCATGGGCAAAGTGCGAAAAAACACTCCAACAATGCAAATAGTCGCCGATACCTTTCCTGCGGGAACCTTGAGCGGTGCGCCCAAATACAAAGCAATGGAACTTATTGAGGCCTACGAAAAAACAAGTCGTGCATTTTATGGCGGCGCTATAGGATTTATGGATTTTGAAGGCAATTACAACCATGCCATCATGATTCGAACCTTTTTAAGTAAAAACTACCAACTCCATTGGCAGGCGGGTGCTGGAATTGTTTCCAAATCCAACCCCGAAAACGAACTTCAAGAAGTATATAACAAATTAGGCGCCTTAACAAAAGCCATTAAACTCGCCGAAACCATTTAGAGCATGAAGAAGATATTAGTCATAGATAACTACGATAGTTTTACGTTTAATTTAGTTCATTACCTCGAAGATTTGGACTGTGATGTAACAGTCCTTAGAAATGATAAATTTAACCTTGAAGACATCCAACAATTCGATAAAATTGTGCTTTCCCCTGGCCCAGGTATCCCAGATGAAGCTGGACTTTTAAAAGCTGTAATTCAGTGGTATGCACCCACAAAAAGTATCCTAGGTGTGTGTTTGGGACAACAAGCAATTGGCGAAGTTTTTGGGGGGCAAATTATAAATTTAGAGGAAGTGTATCACGGCGTCCATACCGATGTTAGTATTTGTGTGGATAACGAAACTTTATTCAACGGCATGGACAAAACAATTCAAGTTGGTCGCTATCATTCGTGGGTAGTTGATGCGAATTTACCAGAAGTTTTAGAAGCGACTTCAGTCGATGAAAATGGACAGATCATGTCCTTAAGGCATAAAATATTTGATGTAAAAGGAGTTCAGTTTCACCCAGAATCAGTACTCACACCCAACGGAAAACAATTACTTGAAAACTGGATAAATTCATAAACAAATGAAACACGTTTTAAACAGACTCATAAACCACGAAACAATTTCTGCTGAGGAAGCAAAACAGATTTTGATTAACATCTCTAAAGGCGATTACAACCAAAGTCAAATTGCGGCGTTTCTCACGATTTTCATGATGCGAACGGTCACCCAAGAAGAACTAAAAGGGTTCAGAGACGCCCTTTTAGAATTGTGTATTCCTGTGGATTTAACGGCCTATAATCCCATCGATTTATGTGGAACGGGTGGTGACGGAAAAGACACATTTAACATCTCTACACTCGCCTCTTTTATAACTGCTGGAGCAGGTGTTCCAGTTGCAAAACACGGAAATTATGGCGTCTCATCCGCTTGTGGATCATCCAATGTTTTGGAATCCTTAGGCGTTAAATTTTCTAACGATACAGGCTTTTTAGAACGTGCCATAGCAACTACAGGAATTTGTGTATTACACGCACCCTTGTTCCACCCAGCCATGAAAAATGTAGCTCCCATTCGACGCGAACTGGGTGTCAAAACATTTTTTAATATGTTAGGACCTATGGTAAATCCGGCATTTCCAAAAAATCAAATGGTAGGGGTCTTTAATTTAGAATTACTCCGCTTGTATAATTATTTATATCAAGATTCAGATAAAAATTACAGCATTGTTCATGACCTCGGGGGTTATGACGAAATCTCATTAACAAATACAGTAAAAATTGTTTCAAATAATTCAGAAGTCCTGTTTTCTGCAGAAGATTTAGGACTCAAAAACAACACACAAGAAGCCATATTTGGAGGAAACACCGTCGCCGATGCTTCAAAAATATTTAAAACCATTATTAGTGGAAACGGAACTGAAGCACAAAATAATGTGGTATGTACTAATGCGGGACTAGCGATTGCTACGGCTAAAAAAATCACACACAAAGATGGCTATGAACTCGCCAAAGAATCCCTCTATTCTGGAAAAGCAAATGAATGTCTCACAAAATTAATCGCACTCTAATGAGCAGTATCTTAGATCGTATTGTAGCAGATAAGAAAAATGAAGTGTCCCTTCGAAAACAATTGATTCCATTGAAACAACTCGAACAATCGGTGTTGTTTGAGCGTCAAAGCCGGTCACTTAGCACACAACTGATTGAGAGTGCCTCAGGTTTGATAACAGAGCACAAACGCCGTTCGCCTTCAAAAGACTGCATCAATCAGAATTTGAATGTACAAGACGTCGCACAAGGCTACGAAAAAGCGGGTGCCTGCGGGATGTCGGTATTAACCGATATGAAATATTTTGGTGGAAGTTTAGAAGATCTCTTAACTGCTAGAGCTAGCTGTGACTTACCCTTACTTCGTAAAGAATTTATTATTGATCCTTATCAAATTGTGGAAGCCAAAGCCTACGGAGCCGATGTGATTCTACTCATCGCCGCTATTTTGAATCGTGATGAAATTCAAACATATTCGACCCTTGCCCAAAGCTTAGGTATGGAAGTCTTATTAGAAGTCCATAACGAAGAAGAATTGCACAAATCTGTGATGCCTTCTCTTAATATGATTGGCGTGAACAACCGTAACCTAAAAACCTTTGAAGTAAGCCTAGAAACGAGTAAAACACTCAGCAAACTTATCCCAGATGAATTTATAAAAATTTCAGAAAGTGGTATTCGAACTGTAGATGATATCCAGACTTTGCAGCCTTTTGGTTATAAAGGATTTTTAATCGGTGAGAATTTTATGAAAACAAAGAACCCTGGAGCCAATGCTGCAGCATTTATTAAACAATTGAACGGATGAAACTAAAAGTATGTGGCATGCGCTATGAAGACAATATTCAGTTGATCGCTGCGATCAATCCTGACTATATGGGCTTTATCTTTTTTGAAGGATCGTCACGGCATGTATCTGCGCGGACCCCTGCTCTTCCATCGAGCCTAAAAAAAGTAGGCGTTTTTGTAAATGCATCCTATGAAACCATTATCGAAAAAATCAAAACACACAATTTACAAGCCGTTCAATTGCATGGCGAAGAATCTCCTGAATTTTGCAAATCTTTACAAACACATAAAATCGAGGTCATCAAAGTGTTCTCCATTAAAAAAGAATTTAATTTTGAGGTTCTTAGCTCCTATGAAACAGTTTGTGACTTTTACCTATTTGACACCAAAGGCCCTTTGGCTGGTGGAAATGGCTATTGTTTTGACTGGTCTGTTTTAAAAGACTACCCCTCTACAAAACCTTATTTTTTGAGTGGTGGAATTGGTTTAGAAAATTTGACCCAACTACAAGAATTTAAAACAAGTCCGGCAGCGACCTACTGTTATGCCGTAGATGTAAACAGTAAATTTGAAATCGCTCCAGCTAAAAAAAATAAAGAATTATTAGAAAAATTTAAACAGTTATTATGAGTTATCACGTGAATGAAAAAGGCTATTATGGCCAATTTGGAGGTGCATTTATTCCTGAAATGCTGTACCCTAATGTTGAAGAATTACGTCAAAACTATTTAAAAGTGATGGCGGAACCTGATTTCAAAAAAGAGTTCGACCAATTGCTTAGAGATTATGTAGGTCGCCCTACCCCCCTCTATTTTGCAAAACGTTTATCCAAAAAATACAATACTAAAATATACCTGAAACGGGAAGACTTATGTCATACGGGAGCCCATAAAATCAACAATACGATTGGGCAAATTTTAATGGCAAAACGACTCAAAAAAAAGCGCATCATTGCAGAGACGGGTGCTGGGCAACACGGAGTCGCAACAGCGACAGTTTGTGCTTTGGCAGGCTTGGAATGCATCGTATATATGGGCGAAATTGACATTGCACGCCAAGCGCCTAATGTGGCACGTATGAAAATGTTAGGGGCAGAAGTGCGTCCTGCACTTTCTGGAAGTCGGACTTTAAAAGATGCCACAAATGAAGCGATTCGCGATTGGATCAATAACCCAGTTGATACCCATTATATTATTGGAAGTGCCGTAGGGCCACATCCCTACCCAGATATGGTAGCACGCTTTCAATCGGTAGTTTCTGAAGAAACCAAATGGCAATTAAAAACAGTTGAAGGCCGCGAAAACCCAGATTATATGGTGGCTTGTGTAGGGGGCGGTAGTAATGCTGCTGGTGCCTATTACCATTATTTGAATGAACCTTCCGTAAAACTCATTGCAGTAGAAGCGGCAGGCAAAGGAATTTATACGGGTGAAAGTGCCGCCACTTCCGTCCTTGGAAAAGAAGGGGTGATTCACGGTAGCAAAACATTATTAATGCAAACCAATGACGGTCAAATCACCGAGCCCTACTCCATTTCGGCAGGCTTAGATTACCCAGGCGTTGGTCCTATGCATGCACATTTGTATGAAACCAAACGTGCAGAATTTATTTCGGTAACCGACGATGAAGCCATGACGGCTGGATTGGAGTTGTCGCAGCTCGAAGGCATCATTCCGGCAATTGAAACTTCACATGCCTTGGCTATTTTTGAAACTAAAAAATTTAAACCTGAGGAGGTGGTGGTGATTAGTTTATCGGGACGTGGCGACAAAGATTTGAACACCTATATTGATTATTTTAAACTTTAAGATTGTGAATAGAATACAAGCAAAATTACAAGAAAATAAAAAATTATTATCCATCTATTTTACAGCAGGATATCCTAATTTGAACGACACGGTTACAACGATTCAAAACTTAGAAAAAAACGGGGTTGACATGATTGAGATTGGATTGCCCTTTAGCGATCCATTGGCGGATGGACCAACCATTCAAGCTAGCTCCACACAAGCCTTGCAAAACGGAATGACTTCAACGCTCTTATTTGACCAATTGAAAGACATCCGAAAAACAGTGTCAATTCCATTAATTTTAATGGGCTATTTTAACCCAATGCTCCAATATGGTGTGGAAGCCTTTTGTAAAAAATGTCAAGAAGTGGGAATCGATGGATTGATTATTCCAGACTTGCCTGTGGAGGTCTATCACGAAGAGTATAAGGCCATTTTTGATCGTTATGGATTGCTCAATATATTTTTGATTACCCCACAAACTAGCGAGGCACGCATCCGCTATATGGACAGCATTTCAGACGGATTTATTTATATGGTGAGTAGTGCCAGTACGACGGGAAGCCAAAGTGGATTTGGAGGAAAACAAACCGATTATTTTAAACGCATTGCCGACTTAGAGCTCACAAACCCACAAATTATTGGGTTTGGTATTTCAGACCATAAATCCTTTAATCAAGCCACTCAGTATGCCAAAGGCGCCATTATTGGCAGTGCTTTTATAAAGTATGTGACAGCTCATGGGATAGACGATTTAGGAGCCTTTACACAACCTTTATTGAAAAAATAAATACATTACATAAACTAAAATGTCCATTAAATTAGATTTATCAACCCACGGATCAATTCCAAAACTCATTCATGTCTCTTGGAAAAATAAAGACATTTTAGACGATCAATCGCCGTTGATTCTAAATGGACTGTTAAATTTAAAAACACTCAACCCAGAATTTTCGTTAGAAATTAGTGACGACCAAGACGTAGAAACCTATCTCAAAAACCACCTAAGTAAATGGGATTATTTCAAAATAAAAAATAAAAAAATTGTAGAGAAAATTGATCTTTGGCGGTTATTAAAACTTTATAACGAAGGAGGTATCTATGTAGATATCGATCGATTTTGTAACATTCCTTTTAGCACACTAATTGAGAAAGACACCAAGTGTATCTTACCCACACACGGCGATATTGATTTTTCTCAAGACCTGATGATAAGTTGTAAACACAACCCGCTGTTTGAGACGGCTATTACATATAATTTAAAAGGTCGATACCTCCTGAATCCACGTGGAGTGTTTCATTTGGGACCCCCTTTGTATATGCGAGCTGTTACAGAAGTTGTTTTTGGAAAACGACACAAAAGAAGACCTGGAACAGCTATAATGGAGCATTTTAGAGAATTATTGGAAAGCTCCAAACACTTTCAAACCTACAAAGAGGAAGCTCCAAATGATACACTACTATTCTCTTATGATGTACATACGTTCAGAAAAGGAAATGGAAAAAGCAAGGAAGCGTTTTATTCCGACCAAAACATTACGCCATGGACAAGTGGATTTGATAAAAACACTTTGATTTTTGTAATCATTTTTATTCTTTTTCTTTTGGGCGTATTATTTATAGGTTAATTTAATTGGTTTTAAGAAAATCTTAATCTCTACAAACTCCAAGTAGCTAAACAGCCTTTTCATGTGGAGCTAAAATTACCATCAGGCAGAGATGTATTTTGAAACAAAACTACAGCTTACAGCTAGATAGGTACATAATTTTTTTTTAAAAAACTCGTGATTTTTGTTTAAATTATTTCTGAAATTAATAAACAATCTGTATATTTATTACATAAAAATATACAGATTTAATTAGAAGGAATTGCAAGAAAATACGCATAAATACACTATTTTAATCGCAGAAGACGAAGCCATAAACTTCTTGTTTCTTGAAATATTATTGAAAAAACAAATCGATTTGGCTGTGCCATAATTCTTGCAAAAAACGGAGCAGAAGCCGTTGAAATTTGTAAAAAAAATGATGACATTAATTTGGTATTAATGGACTTAAAAATGCCTGTAATGGATGGATTTGAGGCTGTGAAATTGATAAAAGAAATTCGTCCAAAGCTTCCTATTGTTGCACAAACAGCTTTCTCATCAATCGAAGATAAGGAGAAGGTATTTGCAGCGGGATTTAATGATTTTCTTTCTAAACCAATAAATAAAGAAGCCCTACTTGATGTCATTAACAGACAAAAAGAACAAAAAATCAATAAAAATCTAAACTTTATAAATTAACAAACGTAATCAGATTGAACTGATCGCGACTTGAGTTTTCAAAAAGCTGGCTCATATATCCTGCTTCAATCCGAACATTTTTGTTAAGTTGATACCCCAAACCACCATACACACGATTCCGATCAAACACATCACTTTCTGTATTTAAAAATACTTCGTTATATGCCGAGAGGTACAATTTTGTGGGAGATGTTTCGGTTTTAAGTATTGGCACTTTAAATGCTAAGAAATAACGCAAACGCATTTTAAAATCTGATTCTACAAAGCGTTGTTCAAATCGGTAGCGATTGCTTAAAGAAACACTTCCAACATTCTGCTTTGATGTAAATTGTTGGAAAATACGGTGTTCGTTAACATCCATTTTGTTTTGAGTATCTGCGATATAATTTTGTGATAAAATATATCCATAGCCCAACAGTAAATTATGATTGTTTTCAGAGAGATTATATCCTAAACCCGTTCGAAGAAGTAGTTGTTCTAAATCGCCAATGGCATCATAATTTCGGTACTGAACTTCGTTGTGGATGTTCCATTTACTATTCACTTTTTTATTACCAATATAAATCAACCAATTTCCAAAATCACTGCTTTGGGCGACTGAGATATAAGGTAGCATTAACACACAGGTTAATGCTACCATAAAGAGATTTGATTTTTTAAGCATAAAAAGTCACTTTTCCGTTTGAAATATCATACATACCACCAATAATAATCAACTCACCATTCGCTTCCATTTCGTTAAGAATAGTGCTTTTACTGCGAATATCATTTAAGGTCATTTCAACATTTTTGGCTGCTACTGTATTAACAAAATCAATATTTCCTGAGGTTCTAGAAGCTTCATCTGAAGGATGATCTACGGCCTCTACTGCAGGTTCTATCTTGTTGATAAGGGCTGTCAAATTACCCATTCGTGCATGGTCGCAAGCTCCTTTAACAGCTCCACAAGCAGTGTGTCCTAAGACCACCAATACTTTGGTACCTGCAAGTTTACATGCAAATTCCATACTTCCTAAGATATCTTCGTTGACAAAATTTCCAGCAATACGAATGCTGAATAAATCGCCAATTCCTTGATCAAAAATATGTTCGGCAGATACACGTGAATCAATACAATGCAAAACAGTTGCAAAAGGGTATTGTCCAGAACTTGTCGCATCTACTTGTGCATTTAAATCTCTTGCAACCTGAGTTGCAGTAATAAAGCGTTCATTACCCGCTTTTAAGGCTTGTAAAGACGTTTCTGGGGTCATTGCCGCTTGGCTTTCTTTAGTGTGTGCTTTCATATCTATTTATTTATTAATTATTAAACTTTTTGTGGTCGAAGTTGAAAAAATTGAATAAAACTCTCAGGGTTTTCAACCACTCCCCTGACGGATATTAATTTGATATCAATCTGTCTTTGACGTGCTTTGTCAGAAAAATCTTCTAAAATTTCAATGATATCATTGTCAAGATAACGAGTTTTGGTGACATCTAGTTCTAAATAACTTTCATGTGCTAAGTTATCTAATTCTTTTAAAATAGCTCCTTTGTTAAAAAAAGTAACTTCTTCAGCTAAGGTCATTTTAATTTTTTGTACTCCATTACTCTTATCTTCAATATGTAAGAAATGTGAATTCTGAAAACTCTTTATCAAAATAACTACAATTCCAACTGCAAGTCCTAATGCGATTCCAATTAAAAGATCTGTAAAAATAATTCCTAATACCGTTACAACAAAAGGTGTAAATTGTTTCCACCCCAATCGATACATTTCTATAAATAGTGCGGGCTTTGCTAATTTATAACCTACAATAAACAAAATCGCTGCTAAAACAGAAAGTGGAATTTTATTTAATACGTTTGGAATTAAAATCACCGAGGTCAATAATAAAAATCCGTGAATAATCGTCGACATTTTTGTTTTTCCACCCGACTGAATATTGGCAGAACTACGCACAATCACCTGAGTCACAGGCAAGCCACCTATAAAACCCGAAAACATATTACCAATTCCTTGCGCTAGTAATTCTCTATTGGTAGGCGTTACGCGTTTTAAAGGGTCAATTTTGTCGGTCGCTTCCACACATAACAGTGTTTCTAAACTTGCCACCAAAGCGATGGTAAACGCCACAATCCATACTTCTGGATTGCTTATTGCACCAAAATTTGGAAAACTAAACTGAGCGAAAAAAGAAGCGGTATCTTCCGGAACAGGCACACTTACAAGCAAGTCCGATGAAATCCCCCACTTTGAACTCCATTTGGTAAAAATATAATACATAATTCCCATTGCAACAGCAACCACGGGGCCTTGAACTATTTGAAAGAATTTTCCTTTATCATTTAAGACATTACTCCATAACAATAAAATAGACAACGCTAAAACCGCAATAATGGTGGCTCCAGGACTGATAAAATTAATCGAGTTTAGGATGGCAGAAAACGTATTTTCACCATCAACTTGAAAAAAGGCAAAACTCCCTTCTGGATCCAAATTATATCCAAAAAAATGTGGGATTTGCTTAAGGATAATGATGATTCCGATTCCTGTAAGCATTCCTTTAATCACCGAGGAAGGGAAATAATAAGCTATCACTCCAGCTCTGAGAATGCCAAACAATAATTGAATCGCACCTCCTAACACAACGGCTAGCAAAAAGTTTTCGAAACTTCCGAGAGTCGCAATTGCAGTTAAAACAATAGCTGCTAATCCGGCTGCAGGGCCGCTAACTCCTAATGTAGATTTACTAATAGATCCGACAACTACACCACCTATGATACCCGCTATAAGTCCCGAAAAGAGCGGAGCACCACTGGCTAAGGCGATCCCTAAACATAAGGGTAAAGCCACAAAGAATACAACAATACTTGAGGGTAGGTCAGATTTTAAATTTTTAAATGGGTTTGAATTGTTCATTATAATATATGATGTTTGAGCAATATCAATGTGTATTACTCATGTTTGATTTAAATAAATTGAATAATTTTAATACAACTGAAGTGATTTAAAAATCAAATGCACTTCAAAAAAGCCTCAAAGGCTAATTAACTAAATGAGTTCTGGCGGGGGATCGTTTGTATCAATGGTAACTTCCATTTTTGAAAAATCCAGTCCAAAAATAGAAGCTTTTTTTACAAGCTTAAACATAGTTTCTTCTTCATTTATAAATTGAAGTTCCACTTTTTTATTTTTACTTTCTTTAAATTCTTTTGTTTCTTGTGATTCTTTTTTGCTCGAGTCGTTTTCAGTATCTAAATCAAGCCATGAAAATGCCTGTCGTTCTGAACCGTATAGCGACTCAACCATCGGTTGTAAAATAATGGATCCAAACACCAATGAAAAAATCAGTAGTCGGAATCCAAAAGATATTATGAATAAAAGCTGTTTCATTTGTGTGAAAGGGTGTTAAAAACTAGATCGGTATAAAACCGAACAATATTATTTTTGCCTTCTTCAAAATCGGTGAGAGCGGGCAAATGCTTTGAAAAATAAAGCTGATGATGGGCACCTTCAATGACTGTTGAAATTAGCATATGAGGGAACTCATAACTTGGATTGATTTCTGAGACAAAATCACTAACCCGTTGAACCACACGTTTGTAGGTTTTGTAATATCCTTTTTGATTTTCACTGTCAATCGCTTTGGTATGGTAGGCTTTAGAGGACTCCGTTATAATAATTTTGTTCAATAAAACTTCGTTGATATACGAAAAGGAATTGTCTTCTGTCACTTCGGCAGTAAGTATAGAAATTGCTTGAGTAAGCCGCGCTTCAACTGAGGGTACATTTAGTGTAGCAAACACCAGTCTGTACTCTACCCAACTCCAATACCAATCAATCAAATAGACCAAAAGTGCATGCTTACTTTCAAAATAACGGTACACCGAACTTTCGTTGGAACCAATTTCGAGACCCAATTTTTTAAATGTAAAATCTTCAAAACCTAAATCATTTATCATCTCTATACTTTTAGAAACAATTTTTTGTCCTAATACAGAAGATTCTGGATCTTTTGTATAAAGATCTGGACTAATAGTGATATGTAATTGAAGTTTTTCCATGGTAATACAATGCAAATATAATAGTAATACTATTAATATTAAATAGTTTAACATTTATTTCACACCCTGCACATCTAACAACAGGCAGGCGAGGCACGCCCACCTACGGCGGGTACACGGGGCAGGCAGGAATAACAAGGCAAGTCCGGTCTACTGCGTTTTCAACCACTTCAAGTACAGATTTTCCACTTTGGTGCGTGCCCAAGGCGTTCGTCTGAGAAATTTAAGACTGGACTTTAGGGTTGGTCCATCTGTAAAACAACGGATGTTAATTTTTTCTCCCATGGCTTCCCAGCCATAATGAGCTTCGAGTGCGATAAGTATTTGCTCTAATTTCACCCCATGTAAGGGGTTGTTCGGTTGAGATTCCATAAAAATTATCGACGACGGTTATGATTCGATCGCTTACCTCCTCCAGCAGACCCTTGTCGGTTGTTAGTAGGACGTCCGCCTCCGCGTCTTTGACGTCCACCCCCTTGTTTTGGTGGTACGGTAGAGGCATTTGGATCGGGCTCAAAACCTTCAACAATTTCTTTCTTAAAACGTTGTTTGGTTAGTTTTTCAATAGAAACTAAATAAGATGTTTCTTCTGCACATACTAGCGATAAAGCAACGCCATTAGCACCCGCACGACCTGTTCGACCAATACGATGCACATAATCTTCGGGGATGTTTGGAAGTTCGTAATTAACCACATGTGGCAATAATGGAATGTCCAATCCACGTGCGGCAATATCAGTGGCTACCAAGACTCTAATCTCGTTGTTTTTGAACCCTTTCAAAGCTTTGGTTCGTGCTCCTTGACTTTTATTTCCATGAATAGCC
Organism: Flavobacteriaceae bacterium; assembly: GCA_018608725.1. GTDB lineage: Bacteria > Bacteroidota > Bacteroidia > Flavobacteriales > Flavobacteriaceae > Hel1-33-131. Next base: position 39,341 of record JABAZA010000084.1, on the reverse strand, counting down.
ATCGCTGAAATCCGTGCACTTTCAAGTTTTTTACAAAGTTTGTTAGCCCCGTGTTTAGTCCGCGTAAACACCAAGACTTGTTTCCACTGTCCATCTTGAATCAATTTGATTAGAAGTTCCGTTTTTTTCTCTTTAGCAACTCTGTATATTTGTTGAGCAATGGCTTCAACGGTCGTGTTTTCTGGTGTTGCTTCCACAAGCGTAGGACGTTGTAAAATGGTTTGTGCCAAACTTTTGATCTCTTTTGAAAACGTCGCTGAAAACATTAAGTTTTGGCGTCTCGATGGAATTAAGGATCTAATTTTATCAATATCTCGTTTGAATCCCATGTCTAACATACGATCAGCTTCATCGAGTACAAAAATTTCAACTTTTGATAACGATAGGTGTCCTTGGTTTTCTAAGTCGAGCAATCGTCCTGGAGTGGCAACCAAAACATCAACTCCATTTTGCAAGTGTTTAATTTGTGGGTTTTGATTCACACCTCCAAAAATAACGGCGGCACGCAAGTCCAAAAACTTACTGTAATGTTTCACATTGGTATAAACCTGATCTGCTAATTCTCTAGTTGGTGTCAATACTAACGCACGTACGGGACGGCGATGTGGCACGGGATTTTTAGATAAAATCTGTAGCATTGGCAGAGTAAACCCTGCTGTTTTCCCTGTCCCTGTTTGGGCGGATGCTAATACATCCAAACCTTCAAGAATTGGTGGAATGGCTTTTTGTTGAATAGGAGATGGAGTTTCGTAGCCCTGTAAACGAACTGCTTTTAGTAAGGCTTCGATGAGGCCTAAAGATTGAAATGTCATATGTTATGTTTTGAAAATGACAATATACAATACGATAGGTCATTCCGAACGATGGCACAAAGGTACGTCTTATTTTAAAGAAATTAACGCGTGAATACCAATTTAGTATCTGTTGACAAATTTGCATCAAATGCATAGCCATCGGTAGTAAACGTTTTTAAGCCTTCGACAGTCTCCACAACGTTATCAATGATATGACGTGTCATATATCCGCGCGCAAGTTTAGCAAAAATAGCAATGGTTTTGTACTGTCCATTTTTGAATTCTTTAAAATCAACATGAATAACTGGTACTTTAAGAGTTTTGACATCAATCGCCTTAAAATACTCTTGACTTGCTAAGTTAACAAACAACTCCCCTTCTTTTAGCTCCTCATTCAAAGCAGTGGTTACTTTCTTACGCCAAAATTCATAGAGGTTTTTCGATTTGCCAACTGATAATTTAGTTCCCATTTCCAAGCGGTAAGGCTGCATAAGATCCAAAGGTTTTAATAAACCATACAAACCAGAAATAATTCGAACTGAGTGTTGTAGTATGTCTAATTTTGAAACAGGGATACTATAGGCATCAATCCCACGATACACATCGCCGCTAAACGCATAAATAGCTGGCCGGGCATTTTCAGCTGTAAAAGGGGGCGACCACTCTTGGTTCCGTTCATAATTGAGCTGTCCCAAATTGGGTGAAATATGCATCAATTCCGAAAGCGCTTTGACTGATTTCTTTTTAAGAAGCCTGTTCAGCTGTTGTGCTTCGCTCAAAAAAATGTTGTCAGTGCTTGATGTGGTTGGTAAGGCACTTTCATAATTTAATGATTTTGCTGGTGAGATAACTAGTTTCATCTGTCTTTAATTTTCTAAAATATGATTTGAATAGGATTGCCATTTCTCAATACAGTTTTGCATATCTTCTGGGATTTCAGTCGTAAAGGACATTTTTTTGCCTGTGGATGGATGTATAAACCCTAAGGTTTTGGCGTGAAGCGCTTGTCGTGGAAGGGTTTTAAAACAATTCTCTACAAACTGCTTGTATTTGGTAAAGGTCGTTCCTTTCAAAATGCGTTCACCACCATAACGTTCATCATTAAAAAGTGTATGACCAATGTGTTTCATATGCACCCGAATTTGATGGGTTCGTCCAGTTTCTAATTGACAGCTAACAAGAGTTACATACCCTAAACGTTGCAAAACTTTATAATGAGTCACTGCGGGTTTTCCTTTGTCTGCTTCATCGCCAAAATAGACTGTATTTTGCAATCGATTTTTAGGATGACGTCCTATATTTCCTTCGATTGTACCTTCCTCTAATTCAACATTCCCCCAAACTAAGGCTACATATTCGCGTTCGCTTGTTTTGGCTTTAAATTGTGCGGATAAATGCGCCATTGCAATCTCGGTTTTGGCAACGACCAATAGTCCACTTGTATCTTTATCAATGCGATGGACCAATCCCGGACGGTTGCTGCTATTATTGGGTAAATGTTCAAAATGAAACAACAAAGCATTAATCAAAGTACCCGAATAATTTCCGTGTCCTGGGTGGACGACCATCCCTGGAGCTTTATTAACTACCAATAAGTCTTCATCTTCGTGAACAATGTCAATAGGAAGATCTTCGGGAACTAATAAATTTTCATGTGGAGGATGCTCAAATAAAACGCGAATTTTATCCAATGGTTTCACCTTATAATTTGATTTGACAGCAATCTCATTCACTAAAATACTACCATCCTTTGCAGCGGCTTGAATTTTATTTCGTGTGGCATTTTCAACAAAATTCATGAGATACTTATCGATTCGTAAAGGCTGCTGCCCTTTTTCAACCACGAACGTATAATGTTCATGCAGCTCGTTTTCAATCGCTACTATTTCATTTAATTCTTCCATGGTTCATTATTCCTTTAGTATGCCGTTTCCTAAAACGAAGTTGATTTTCGAGGTTTTTGGAAGCAGTGTACCAGCTTCAATGACCCGACCATTATGGCGAATTTGCAACACTTCATCTTTACCTAAATCATCCTCATAAATTGTAGTACCTATTTGGAAGCCCACCGCTTCTAGCGAAGGCTTCGCTTGTCTAAATGTTCGGCGAATGACATCTGGGACTGCCACCATTCTGTAGGCCGAAGGATTAAGGATTAAATATATTTTTCGATCTTCTTTGACTTGACTTCCTGCCAAAGGATCTTGTTCAATTACAGCTCCTTTAGGATAATTAGGGTTGTAGTTTGAAGAATCCTGAACTTCACTTCGTAAATCATAGTCATTAATAAGAACCTGAGCAGCATCAAAAGTTTGACCTCTAAGTTCTGGCACCGTCACAAATGTTCCATGATTGGTATAGGATTTGAGCCATTTGAGCGCTAAAAAACCCAAAACAACTAAAACTATAAACGCAAGGATCAATTGCTTTATAAATGATTTACTAAATAAGAATTTAATGAAATTCATGATACTTTTTTATAATGTAACAAAGCTAAACAAATAATTGTGTCCTTAAAACCTTTAGCTTGTTTAGTTTAAAGTAAATATATTTGATTGAAAATGATTTTGATTTAGATAAAAGTAATATTTTTACTGTATAAACGTAGAAATGAAAAAAAATATTGCCATCATAATGGGCGGATATTCTAGCGAATATTTGATCTCTTTAAAAAGTGGAAGCGTGGTTTACGACTGTTTACCAAAAGCAAGCTACAATGCGTATTGCATCCATATTTTTAAAGATAAATGGGTATATGTAGCAGACGATTTAACAGAGCATCCTGTAAATAAAGCTGATTTTTCCATCGTTATTGCCGGCTCAAAAATCAATTTTGACTGTGTCTTTAATGCCATTCATGGCAGTCCAGGAGAAGATGGAACGATTCAAGCTTATTTTGAATTATTATCGACTCCACATACCAGTTGTGGTATGTATCAAGCGGCACTTACGTTTAATAAACGTGATTGTTTAAGTGCGTTAAAACCTTATGGTGTGCTTACTGCAGATTCCTATTTTTTAAATGCCGGAGATGCAATTGACCCTTCAGCCATTGAAAAGGCCGTTGGATTTCCATGCTTTGTAAAAGCCAATAAAGCTGGCAGTAGTTTTGGAGTTACCAAAGTCTATTCAAAATCCGACTTGCCAAAGGCCATAGAAACTGCTTTTAAAGAGGATGATGAACTCATTATTGAATCATTTTTAGACGGTACAGAAGTGTCGGTTGGCGTCATTCGTTATAAAGGAAAAGTCACCGTGCTTCCAATTACTGAGATTGTAACTGATAATGACTTTTTTGATTACGAAGCAAAATATTTGGGTAAATCACAAGAAATTACCCCAGCACGTTTGAGTCTAACACAAGAAGCAGAGGTAAGTAAGGCAGCGAAACATATTTATGAAGTTTTAAAATTAGACGGATTTTCTAGAAGTGAATTCATTTTTAAAGACGGCAAACCGCACCTCTTAGAAATCAATACAGTTCCGGGTCTTACCAAAGAAAGTATTTTACCACAGCAAGCGGCAAAGGCGGGAATTTCATTGGCTGAGTTGTTTGAAAACGCAATTCATGAAGCGCTTCATAAAAATTCTTAACTTTACAGCATGAAGAAAGCAATTTTTCCAGGCTCATTTGACCCTATTACCTTAGGGCACTTAGACATTGTTAATAGAGGGGTAACCTTATTTGACGAAGTCATTATTGCTATTGGCGAAAATTCTTCAAAAGAGTATATGTTTTCATTAGAAGAACGAAAAAAGTTTATTGAAAATACTTTTAAAGACAATCCAAAAGTAAAAGTGGTGTCTTATCAAGGACTGACCACCGAGTTTTGTAAAGAAATTGGTGTTAATTTCATTTTAAGAGGCTTGAGAAATCCAGCAGATTTTGAGTTTGAAAAAGCCATCGCACATACCAATCGGGAGTTGTCAAAAGTGGAAACCGTCTTTTTGTTGACCTCTACTCAAACCTCATTTATCTCCTCCTCTATTGTAAGAGAAATTATTCGTTTTAAAGGCGATTACAAAAAACTGGTTCCCAACAGCGTACGTACTAAAAAATCTTAGATTTTATATTCTGAAAGTCCTTTTGTAAAGGCTTCAGGGTTTTCAGCTAAATGGTATCGTGGATCATCAATGGCTTCAATTATAATGTCTTTAAAAAGTGGGCTTGATTTGTATAACAAAATTTTACAATCTTGACTTAGGTGTTTAAGGTGAATTGTTTTGCCTTCTTCTTTATATTTATTGACAAGATTCGATATGGCTTCAATAGCAGAATGATCACTCACTCGCGATTCAACAAAATCAATTTCAACAGATTGAGGGTCGTTTTTTACATCAAATTTATCATTAAAGGTTTTGATGCTTCCAAAAAACAAAGGACCCCATATTTCATACACTTTAGTACCATCTTCTTTGATACGTTTTCGAGCACGAATACGTTTTGCATTTTCCCATGAAAACACAAGAGCACTGACGATTACACCCGAAATTACAGCAATTGCTAAATCAAAAAAGACTGTCATCGATGAAACTAATATCAGTACAAATACATCGGTTTTTGGAATTTTATTAATAATTCTAAAACTCGACCATGCAAAGGTTCCAATCACTACCATAAACATTACACCTACCAATGCTGAGATAGGAACTTGTTCGATTAGTCCTGATGCAAAAAGAATAAAACCTAGCAGTGCTAGTGCTGCTACAATTCCCGAAAGACGACCTCTTCCACCTCCTTTAATATTGATAATAGATTGCCCAATCATCGCACAGCCACCCATACCACCAAAAAATCCTGTTAGAATATTTGCACCGCCTTGAGCGATACACTCTTTATTGGAATTTCCACGTGTTTCCGTGAGTTCATCAATCAGGTTTAATGTCATTAGAGATTCAATCAACCCTATCGCTGCAAGAATCAATGCATACGGTCCAATAAACTTTAAGGTTTCAAAATTAAGAGGGATTTTCTCGAAAATAGCCCATTGTGGAAGTGGCAAACCGCCTTTTAAACCTTCTCCACCACCATCTCTAATAAAGCTCCCAACAGTTGCAACTTCTAAATCCCCAAAAATAACAATGGCAGAAACAACCAAAATAGCAACCAGTGCTTCTGGGAGTTTTTTAGTGATTTGTGGCAGTCCGAACATTATAGCCATTGTTAAGCCAACCAAGCCAATCATGGTCCATAAAGAGGCGCCTTGCATCCATACCATTTCGCCATTTTCAGACGTCATAAACATACTTAATTGAGAGAGAAAAATAACAATTGCCAATCCATTTACAAAGCCCATCATCACAGGATGCGGAATCAAACGGACAAATTTTCCGAGCTTAAAGACACCCGCTAAAACTTGAATAACTCCCATTAAAATAACAGTCAAAAACAGATAGTAAAGACCCAATTCATCGCCTTCAGCACCCATTGCATTTCCACGTGCTACAAGTGTAACCATTACCACTGCCAAAGCTCCCGTAGCTCCACTAATCATTCCGGGGCGGCCTCCAAAAACAGAGGTAATCAAACCAATCATAAACGCTGCATACAATCCAACCAAAGGATCAACCCCTGCCACGAAAGCAAATGCTACTGCTTCTGGCACTAAGGCTAAAGCAACGGTAAGACCACTTAAAATATCATTTTTAGCATTGCTTGAACGCTTTCTAATAAACTCCATCATTTTCTGTCAATTTTGCTGGCAAAAATAAACTTATTGAGAATGATATCAACTGTAAAGTGCGTTTAATTGAAGATTTTTATAAAAACACAATATTAACTCTCTTTAAATGAGTAATTTGATATTTGCATAGGAATTATTAAATACTTTTTTAAGTTTGGTTTCTGGGATCCATTTGACTTTAGTAATTCCTTCTTTTTCTTGTGGAATTAGTTTTCCTTCGAATTCAGAATACATCTCAAACCAATAGGTTACCTTAATATAATTCCGATCATTTCTTTTAAATATATGGTAGGTGATTTCTAAGGGCTTGGTAATTCTTAACCCTGTGATACCTGTTTCTTCCTCCACCTCACGAAGTGCTGTAAAATTAATCGTCTCTTTTGCCTCCGCTTTCCCTTTGGGTAAATCCCATTTACCGTTTCTAAAAATAAACAATATTTCATTTTTCTGATTATAAACCTTCCCGCCGGCTGCAATCACATTGGGTAATAAGGAAAGGAATTTTTTGAGAAGCATATCTTTATCAGCTCCAACAAGACGAACAGAGTTATATTTATCTTTTTTAAGTTTAGAAAGTACTTTGTTGATATCTACTGAATCAATCAAAAAATTCTTGAAATCTGTTTCAGTTTCTAACTCCGTTGTGAGGATAATTGGTTTATTTCCAACAAATATTTTATACATTGTTAATTAAAAACAAGTTAATAGAAAGTAAAAGTAGTAATTTTTAGTAATTTTGGCATATGATTTTTAACAAAAGTACCGCCAAAAAAACCGCAGAAGTATTACTTCAAATAAACGCCATAAAATTAAGCCCAAAAAACCCCTTTACTTGGGCATCGGGATGGAAGTCTCCAATCTATTGTGACAACCGTTTGGTGTTATCGTACCCACCCGTTAGAAACTACATCAAAGAAGAAATTGCTAAAAACATAGAAATAGAGTTTGGAAAACCAGACGTCATTGCTGGCGTAGCCACGGGTGCCATTGGTATTGGTGCTTTGGTTGCAGAATCTCTTGGACTTCCCTTTGTTTATGTGCGTCCAGAAGCAAAAAAGCATGGACGTCAAAATCAAATTGAGGGATTTATTGAAAAAGGTCAAAATGTAGTGGTCGTCGAAGATTTGATTAGTACAGGAAAGAGCAGCTTGGTGGCAGTAGATGCACTAAAAGCTGCTGAAGTTAATGTAAAAGGAATGGTTGCAATTTTTACTTATGGGTTTGAGGTTTCAAAAGAAAATTTCAAGACTAACAATGTCAATCTTTTTACACTCAGTAATTACGAAAGCTTACTGGAACAAGCGTTAGACACTCACTTTATCAACCAAAATGAAGTGGATGTTTTATCAAAATGGAATTCAAATCCGTCTGAGTGGACTGGTAAATAAATCTAGATATGAAATTAGAATCAACAAAAGTGAGTCTTGACAAATCAGCGCAAGAAGTATTTAATTTTTTAACGAATGTTGAAAATTTTGAACCATTGATGCCTGAAAATATCAGTAAGTTCGAACTCATGGACGCCGAGACTTTTTTATTTGCTTTGAGTGGAATGCCCGAAATTGTTTTAAAGAAAAAATCTATGGAATCTCCACATACGATTGTACTTGGGGCAGCAGGCGGGAAATTAGACTTTTCATTAACCGCTAAAATTGAATCTGTTTCCGAAACTAAAAGTGAAGTTCAATTGATGTTTGAAGGCGATTTTAATGCCATGATGGCTATGATGATCAAAGCCCCAATCTCTAAATTTATTGAAACTTTAGCACTTAATATTCCTAAGGAAATTTAGTACAACAATTTCACTTCTTTTAAGTCAAATTCCTTTGTCGCATCTTCCATTTGCACACGCAATTTACCAGCGTCTGTGACCCCTCTTATGATCCCTGTGAATAAGGTCTGATCAGGCAATTCAAACGTTGAAGGTTTGTCTTTTCGGAATAGATACGATTCATATTCGGCATTTACAATATCTTCCCCCTTTTCGGAAAACAACTTAAAATAGATTTGAATATTCTTGATGAGTTTATGAAGGAGTTCATCCTTATTTATAGGCATTCCTAAAATAGATTTCATGGAGCTTACCTTTGGTAATCCTTTAAATAATTCTTGGTTGACATTAAGTCCAATTCCAATTACAGAAAAATCGATTCGATTCGATTTGATTTGATTTTCAATTAAAATCCCTGATATTTTATGATGGTCTGACAAAATGTCGTTAGGCCATTTGATCGCTAATTTTCGGATGGAATAGTGTTCCAGTGTTTTCACAATAGACAAAGAAACAAGGATATTCAAATGGAATTGACGAGGTAACTTAACGGGCGGATTCTTCTTTAAAACACTAAAGATTAGGTTTTTACCTTTTTCAGACATCCACTCAGCACCGATTTGTCCTTTCCCTTTGGATTGGTATTTGGTGGTTACCACACAAAAATCTTCTAATGCAGTATCCATCAACAATTGTTTTAAATAATTGTTCGTAGAATCAATGGCATTAAGTTTGATTATTTGCATAGTTCAAATTGTGGCTCTAAATTATAATTTAATTAAGACAATATAACACGTTTAGAGCCAAAAAAGTAATAAATTTGCACAGTAAAATTAATTCATGACAAAAAAAACACCTAGCGCAGACGAACTCATCACTTTCACAATTAATGGAATTGAAGACGTCAAAGGTCAAAATATTACTATTTTAGACTTAAGAGCTATCGAAAATACCGTTTGTGATTATTTCATCATTTGTGATGGAACGTCTAATACACAAGTGAATGCTATTGTTAGTTCCATACAAAAAAAAGTGAGTAAAAACACAAAAGATAAACCTTGGCATATTGAAGGTAGTGAAAACGGCGAATGGGTATTGATGGACTATATCAATGTAGTGGTTCATGTGTTTCAAAAACACATTCGAGAATACTACGATATCGAAAACCTTTGGGGAGATGCTAAAATTACCGAAATAGAAACTAGTTACTAAAAACACGACTCATGTCTAACGATAAAAAACCAAAAAACACAAAGTTTAACGCCTATTGGATTTATGGAATTGCGATTGTACTTTTCCTAGGCTTCAATATTTTTTCAGGTGGTATAGGAGGCTCTTCAGAGGGTTCTACAACTCCATCTCAATTTTTTAAATTTCTAAGAAATGGAGATGTGAAAAAAGTTGAAATCGTTAACAAACGAAAGGCTTTGGTATATCTCACTACAAAAGCATCTAACAAAGAAATTCACAAAAAAAATAAAAAGGAATCCTTTCTTCCTACGGCTGCTTCAAGTCCAGATTATCAATTTGAATTTGGAGATGTTCAATTATTTCAAAAACAATTGGAAGATACAATCAAGGAAAGGCAACTTGAAACGGATTTAGACTTTAAAACAGAAACCAATCCTTGGGGGGATCTTTTATCTTCAATACTTCCTTTTATTTTAATCATTGGAGTTTGGATTTTTATCATGCGACGTATGTCAGGTGGTGGTCCAGGTGGTGGTGGTCAAATTTTCAATATTGGAAAATCAAAAGCGAAATTATTTGACGAGAATCTAGAAACCAAAACAACCTTTGAGGATGTGGCAGGATTAGAAGGTGCTAAAGAAGAAGTTCAAGAAATTGTAGATTTTCTAAAACACCCTGAAAAATATACCGCTTTGGGAGGTAAAATTCCAAAAGGTGCCTTGTTGGTAGGACCTCCTGGAACAGGAAAAACCTTATTAGCAAAAGCAGTGGCAGGAGAAGCTAAAGCACCCTTTTTCTCATTATCAGGATCTGATTTTGTTGAAATGTTTGTTGGAGTTGGAGCCTCAAGAGTTAGAGATTTATTTAAACAAGCAAAAGACAAATCACCATCAATCATTTTTATTGATGAAATTGATGCGATTGGTCGTGCACGTGGAAAGAGTAATTTTTCTGGCTCAAATGACGAAAGAGAAAATACCCTTAACCAGTTATTAACCGAAATGGATGGGTTTGGAACCAATACAAACGTGATTGTTTTGGCAGCAACCAACCGTGCAGATGTACTCGATAAAGCCTTAATGCGAGCGGGACGTTTTGACCGCCAAATTTATGTTGATTTACCAGACATCAGAGAACGAAAAGAAATTTTTGAGGTACACTTAAAGCCCTTAAAAAAATCAAAAGGTTTAGACACCGACTTTTTATCAAAACAAACTCCTGGTTTTTCTGGGGCAGATATTGCGAATGTTTGTAACGAAGCGGCACTTATTGCGGCACGAAACAACAAAAAAGCAGTTGATAAACAAGATTTCTTAGATGCAGTCGATCGAATAATAGGAGGGCTTGAAAAGAAAAATAAAATAATAACACCAAGTGAAAAAAGAGCAGTCGCATTTCATGAAGCGGGGCATGCCACGGTAAGCTGGATGCTAGAACATGCTTCTCCCTTGGTAAAAGTAACCATTGTTCCAAGAGGACGGTCTTTAGGCGCTGCTTGGTATCTTCCAGAAGAACGACTGATTGTAAGACCTGAACAGATGTTAGATGAAATGTGTGCTGCCTTGGGAGGTCGTGCCGCTGAAAAAGTAATTTTTGATAAAATATCTACAGGTGCTTTGAGTGATTTAGAAAAAGTGACTAAACAAGCAAGAGCGATGGTCACTGTTTATGGTCTGAGTGATAAAGTTGGTAATTTAACATATTATGATTCTTCAGGAGAAAATGAATTTGGATTTTCAAAACCATACAGCGAACGCACTGCTGAGTTGATTGACAAAGAGATCTCAAACATCATCGAAACGCAATACGAACGTGCTGTAAAACTCTTAGAAGACAACAAAGACAAGTTAACAGAATTGGCTGAAGTACTCCTTAAAAAAGAGGTGATCTTTAAAGATAACTTAGAAGCTATCTTTGGAAAACGTCCTTTTGTAGTAGAAGAAGCCGTAAAATCTTCTCCTAAAAATAAAGAAGAGGAAGAATAAGTTCAAAATAACTTTTTATTAAACCTATATTTTTTATCTTTGGAATAATGTAAGTTTAAAACTTATATTTAAGATGAAAAATGAGTGTATTTCGTAAAATATTTGGTTCAAATACGGATGCTTCTAAAAGTAAAGCTGATGAAAAAGATCAGAGTGAGTTTTTAGACACAAGCAACTTACCTGTAGATGAAGCTTTTACCATCAACTTTAATAAAAATGGTGGTAAATTTTTGTATTGCGAAACTAACGATGAAGTTCAAGGATTTCTTGAAAGTATTATTGAAGAAAATAATTGGGACAAAAAAAAAGCACTCATACTTAATAAACATCTAAAAGAAAAATTCAAACGTTTCAAGCTAGGAACAGCTCAAAAAATAAAAGACGCAGATTTTCTATTTACTACCTGTGAGTTTCTAATTGCGAATGACGGATCTTTGCTTATTTCTTCCAATCAAATTGCTGAAAAAAAATTGGTTGAATTGCCTGAAAATTTCATTGTATTTGCAACCACAAGTCAGTTTGTAAATACCATTAGTGAAGGGCTTCAAGGAATTAAAGCACAGAGTAAAACTAAAATACCCTCCAATATTACTACCATTAAACATTTTAAAGCCAACGACACCAATGATTTTCTAAGTTATGGAAGTAGCACAAAAAACCTATATTTGCTGCTATTAGAAGATTTATAATAGAACATTGAAAGAACTAACCACAAGAGCTTTATCAGGCTTGTTATTTGCAATTATTTTAATTGGTGCACTCCAATTAAAATATGCTTGTATCGCTCTGTTTTTTATATTTGGATTGACTTGCTTGTCAGAATTCAATAAATTAATTCATCAAAAAAATACAGCCTCTTACTTCATTTTTGTAGTGCTATTTTTGACGGTCGCATTTTGGGATACTCTCTTTAAATCTGAAAATAGTCTCTCTGATATTTCACAAATATTACTCGTCATTTCGTTATTGGTAAACCTATTATTGATTCGGGATTTATTTTCTTCAAAGAGCCTCCCAACCTTACTTTCAAATCATTTTATAAATACCACTTTCTATGTGAGTAGTGGGTTTGTATTTTTATTGTTGATTGCTCTAAATTTTAAAAAATACAGTCCGGACATCATTATGTATATTTTCATTTTGATTTGGATCAACGACAGTTTTGCATACATAATTGGTAAAAATTTTGGGAAACAAAAACTTTTTGAAAGCATTTCCCCTAAAAAAACAGTCGAAGGGTTTTTAGGTGGCGTATTTTTTGCGGCACTAGGGAGTTATGTCATTGCCAATTATACGGATTCGTTACTTTTTACTCATTGGTTAATTATCAGTGTTATTGTGAGTATTTTCGGAACTCTAGGTGACTTGGTAGAATCCAAATACAAACGTCAAGCAGGAGTTAAAGACAGTGGTAAAATAATGCCTGGACATGGAGGCCTATTAGATCGCTTAGATAGTGCTATATTTGCAGCACCATTTATCTATTTATTTTTAAGAATATTAAATTATGTTTCATAAAGAAGGTCAAAAAATAATTTTTATCACACTTGTTTTTGTAGTGGCTACATCACTTCTAATTGACAATTTACAAATACCTTGGCTTGCAAAACTCATTCAGTTCAGCTTATTGGTAATTCTTGTACTTATACTACAATTTTTTAGAAACCCTAAACGTCATACCCAACAAAATGACCGTCAAGTAATCGCTCCAGTCGATGGAAAGGTTGTGGTAATCGAAGAAGTTGAAGAAACAGAATATTTCAAAGAAAAACGACTTCAAGTCAGTATTTTCATGTCCCCTATCAATGTTCATGTAACACGCTATCCCATAAGTGGATCTGTACTTTTTAGTAAATACCATCCAGGAAAATACTTGGTTGCATGGCATCCAAAGGCAAGCACTGATAATGAACGTACGACGATTGTTGTTGAGAACAAAACCTATGGAAAAGTGCTATACAGACAGATTGCAGGGGCGTTAGCGCGACGTATTGTCAATTATGCAAAAGAAGGTCAAACCGTTGTACAAGGGACCGATGCAGGGTTTATAAAATTTGGTTCAAGAGTGGATTTATTTTTACCTTTGGATACCAACCTAAAAGTTAAACTAAATCAAAAAGTAAAAGGCGGAGAATGTATCATCGCAGAAGCATAGTATGAACCCAGATGTTTTAGATATAGAATTTAGAGAAGCTGTTGAGAGTATCAATAACCATGAGCAGCCGTTCCCTGCTGACATCCTCTTAAAACTCTATGCCTATTACAAAAAAGCTACTAACGATTACAGTCGTCCAAGCAGTAGTAAAGCTATTATAATTGCTTTTAAAACAAATGCACTTTTTCAGGTTGAAGACATTACTCAAGACGAAGCAAAACAACGCTACATCGACTTGGCTAATACGTACCTAATTTATCGAAAATAAGATTATTTTAAATTTTTCAAACTTGCTTTAAGGGTATCAATTTTTGCAATAGCATCCGCTTCTTTTTTCTTTTCACTTGCCACAACTTGTTCAGGAGCTCCCGAAACAAAACGCTCGTTTGACAATTTCTTTTGAACCGATTTCAAAAAGCCTTCTGTGTACTTCAGCTCTTCTTCTAATTTTAATAGTTCAGCCGCAACATCAATGGTGTCATTTGCTGGAATAAAATATTCATTAGATTTTACTCTGAAAGACAATGCATTTTCAACTGTTTCATTGGTATAGGTCAAGTTTGAAATATTTCCTAACTTAGTAATAATCGCATCAAAATCTTTGGTTTGAGACTCCTTGTTCAATACCAAAAGTTCAATCGTATTTTTAAATGCAATATTTTTTTCTTTTCGAATTGTACGGATTCCCGACACAACGTCTGAAGCAAATTCAAAACCATTTAACAGGGCTTGATCATAGGGCTTCTGTTCTGGCCAAGAAGCAACAATTAGAGCTTTCTCTGGTGTTCTTTTTTCTAAAAATTGCCAGATTTCTTCAGTAAGAAATGGCATAAACGGATGTAAAACTTTCAGATTTGATTCCAATATTGCTACAACAGCCTCATACGTTATTTTATCAATTGGCGCCCCATAAGCCGGTTTTACCATTTCTAATAGCCATGAACAGAAATCATCCCAAATTAATTTATAGGTTGTCATTAAAGCATCACTTAAACGATACTTACTAAAATGATCTTCTATTTCTACTAAAGTTTTTTGAAATTTTGCATGATACCAATCAATCGCTATAACGGCATAATCCGGTTGTTTAATTTCGGCAACTTCCCAACCCTCGATAAGTCGAAAAGCATTCCATATTTTATTTCCAAACGCTTTTCCTTGTTGACAAAGCGCTTCATCAAACATTAAATCATTCCCAGCAGCTGAACTCAATAACAATCCTACACGAACACCATCAGCACCAAAATCTTCTATGAGTTTTAACGCATCTGGAGAGTTTCCTAATGACTTGCTCATCTTTCGACGCTGTTTGTCTCGTACAAGCCCTGTAAAGTACACGTTTTTAAAAGGCTTTTGATCTTTATATTCGTAACCTGCAACAATCATACGTGCCACCCAGAAAAATAAAATATCTGGCCCCGTTACTAAATCATTGGTTGGATAATAATATTTGATGTCTTCATTTTCAGGATTTCGAATTCCATCAAAGACCGATATTGGCCACAACCATGATGAGAACCAGGTGTCTAAAACATCACTGTCTTGCCTTAAATCTATAATATCTAGTTGTGTATTTCCCGATTTGTCTTTCGCTAATTCTAACGCTTTTTCAATAGATTCTGCTACAACAAAATCGTCTTTGCCATCTCCATAAAAATATGCGGGTATCTGTTGTCCCCAAAATAATTGTCTCGAAATATTCCAATCGCGGATATTTTCCATCCAATGACGATAGGTGTTTTCAAATTTATTTGGAAACAGCTTAATTGTTTTATCTTCTAAAACCGCTTTGATTGCTGGTTTTGCAAGAGTTTCCATTTTCAAAAACCACTGATCAGACAAACGTGGTTCAATGACTACTTTTGTACGTTCTGAAGTTCCTACTTTATGTACATGCTGTTCTGTTTTAATTAGAATTCCTTTAGAGTCCAGCTCTTTTACAATTTCTTTTCGAACTACAAACCGATCTTTCCCTTCATAATGAAGACCAAAACTATTCAGTGTTGCATCGGCATTAAAAATATCAATCACTTCCAGATTGTGTTTTTCGCCTAATGTTTTATCATTTGTATCATGTGCAGGGGTTACTTTCAAACAACCCGTTCCAAATTCAATATCAACATAGTCATCTTCAATGATAGGAATAATACGACCACATAAGGGAACAATTGCTTTTTTTCCTTTCAGATGCGAATAACGTTCATCATTTGGATTGATACAAATTGCTGTATCTCCTAAAATCGTTTCGGGACGTGTAGTCGCAATGACAATCTGCTCATCACTATCTTGAATTTTATAATTTAAATAGAATAAATTGCCTTGACGTTCTTCATAAATCACTTCTTCATCAGATAGTGTAGTTTGAGCTTGAGGATCCCAATTCACCATTCTAAATCCTCTATAAATCAACCCTTTATTAAATAGATCAATAAATACTTTAATCACGGACTCACTCATCTGGTCATCCATCGTGAATTTCGTACGATCCCAATCACAAGAACAGCCTAATTTTTTAAGTTGTTCAAGAATAACGCCTCCATACTCTTCAGTCCATTCCCAAGCATGCTCCATAAACTGTGCTCTAGAAAGATCGTTTTTATGAATTCCTTTCTTTTTAAGTTTTGCTACCACTTTCGCTTCAGTAGCAATCGAAGCATGGTCTGTACCAGGCACCCAACAAGCATTTTTGCCCTGTAACCTTGCACGACGTACCAAAACATCCTGAATGGTGTTGTTCAACATATGTCCCATATGTAAAATTCCCGTTACATTTGGTGGGGGTATTACAATCGTATAAGGCTCTCGAGAATCGGGAGTTGAATGGAAATAGTTATGAGTCATCCAATAGTCATACCATTTGTTTTCAACAGTTGACGCATCATATTTTGAAGGAATAGACATACTTTTTGGAATAATTTTTGAATGTTAATTTACAAAAGTACTTATATTTTAGTTTCTTTAGAATTAATAATTGAATTTATATAAGTGCATTTTTGTAGTTTTACAAAAAAGTGCCTAAATTTACAATAACAAATACTATCATTATGAAAAAGCTTTTTACATTAGTTTTCATTTCTGTCTTCAGTTTAGGAGTCTATGCACAAGACAAAATTGCTAAAATTGAATTTGAATCAGAAACAATCGATTATGGAGTTATAGAGAAAGGTTCTGATGGAGTGCGTGTGTTTAAATTCAAAAACACAGGCAATGCCCCTTTAATCGTTTCTGCTGTAAAATCGAGCTGTGGCTGTACGGTTCCTAAAAAACCAACAGCGCCTATTCTACCCGGAGAAAATGGTGAAATTGAAGTGAAATACGACACAAAACGCGTCAACCCAATTCGAAAAACCATTACAGTCACTTCCAATGCAGAAAGACCTACAGTTGCCTTGAAAATTAAAGGTACTGTTATCGACTCTAGTAAGGCCAGTGTCATTGAAGATAAAGATAAAAGTGTTCTAGAACAATAACTTAAAATCCAGATACTAAAAAAGCACCTTAATTGGTGCTTTTTTTATGCAATAACTAATTCTATTACATCCTCAAATTAAAACCAATAAAAAAAATAACATAAAGCGATTTCCTATTTAGCATCATAAAAGTAGTAAGGGCTTCCATATAATTTACATTAGTTTTGTTTAAATAATAGTTAAAGAGCTTTATTTTATACAAACTTTAAGATAAATTTGTAAACAATCTATATTATAGAACCATGCCAAATATTTCTAGAAAAGGACAGTTAATGCCGCAATCACCAATTAGAAAACTGGTGCCTTATGCTGAAAAAGCAAAAAAGGAAGGTGTAAATGTCTATCATTTGAATATTGGTCAGCCTGATATTAAAACCCCCGAAGTGGCATTAAATGCTGTCAAAAACAACACCATAGACACTTTAGCTTACAGTCGCTCGGAAGGATCAGACACCTACCGTACAAAACTAGCAGCCTATTACAAGAAAAATGACATTCATGTCCGTGCCGATGATATCATCATAACCACTGGCGGTAGCGAAGCTTTATTTTTTACGTTTGGAAGCATTATGGATCCGGAAGATGAAGTGATTATTCCCGAGCCTTTTTATGCAAATTACAATGGGTTTTCTACGGCACAAGGGGTAAAAGTAGTTCCGGTAGTTTCTAATATTGAATCCAATTTTGCCCTGCCCCCTATTGCTGATTTTGAAGCGTTAATCACCCCAAAAACAAAAGCAATATTAATTTGCAACCCCGGAAATCCAACAGGATATTTGTATAGCAAAACTGAAATTAAGCAGCTCGCTGCACTTGTTAAAAAACACGATTTATTTCTAATTTCTGACGAGGTCTATCGCGAATTTACCTATGATGGACACGAGCATTATTCCATCATGCAAGAAGAAAACTTAGAATTAAATGCCATTATTATTGATTCGGTGTCAAAACGGTACAGCATGTGTGGCGCTCGAATTGGATGTATTGTAACTAAAAACAAAACGGTTCTTGATACGGCTTTAAAATTCGCACAAGCGCGATTATCGCCACCTACCTACGCCCTTTTAGCTAGTGAAGCAGCTTTGGAAACTCCAGACAGCTATTTTCGCGAAGTGATTTCTGAATATGTAGAACGTAGAAATGTTTTGGTAGAAGAACTTGAAAAAATTGACGGCGTAAAGGTAGCCAATCCCAAAGGTGCTTTTTACTGCATTGTAGAGCTTCCAATAAACGATTCGGATGTATTTGCGCAATGGTTATTAGAAACATTTAGACTTGAAAATGAAACCATCATGGTGGCACCGGCTGCTGGGTTTTATTCTACGGAAGGGCTGGGAAAAAATCAAGTAAGAATTGCTTATGTCCTAAATAAAGAAGACCTTAGAACTTCGGTTGCTATTTTAAAAGCCGCCCTCACTCAGTACAAAGATTAATGACTATTAAAAATAACATCCCTCTTAAACCTTTCAATACTTTTGGAATCGATGTGAATGCTTCGCAATTTGCGGCCATCAATTCTGTAGAAGACCTCAAGGATGTTTTAAACACCAACCCTTCTGATATATTGATCCTGGGCGGCGGCAGTAACATACTACTGACCAAGGATGTCGATGCTCTAGTACTACAAATAAACCTCAAAGGGATTCGAGTTCTCTCAGAACTTGAAAACAGGGTTCAAATAGAGGTCGCAGCAGGCGAAAACTGGCATGAATTTGTATGTTGGTGTCTCAAAGAAAACTTTGGAGGTCTTGAAAATTTGTCATTAATTCCTGGAAATGTGGGTACTGCACCTATCCAAAATATAGGAGCTTATGGTGTAGAGCTAAAAGATTCTTTTGTAAGTTGTGAAGCGCTTCATATTCAAACTAAAGAACTGAAAGTTTTTACTAAAGAAGATTGTAATTTTGGATATAGGAATTCTATTTTTAAGCAAGAATTAAAAGGCCAATACATCATTACTTCGGTAGTGTTTGAGCTGAGCAGTCAACATCACATTCTCAAAACCAATTATGGAGCCATTGAATCAAAGCTCGAAAATACTGGAATAAAAACTCCTACAATTCAGGATGTTTCAAAAGCAGTTATATCGATTAGAAACTCCAAGTTACCAGATCCAAAAATTATTGGAAATAGTGGCAGCTTTTTTAAAAATCCTGTGGTTTCGGCCTCTAAGTTTCAAATTTTACAATCTCAATTTCAACTAATTCCGCACTACAACGTTTCAGAAGATTCTATTAAAATCCCTGCAGCTTGGTTAATTGATACGGCAGGTTTTAAAGGGAAAACTTTTGGAAATTTTGGCGTACATACAAAACAAGCTTTAGTTTTAGTAAACTACGGAGGAGCTTCTGGAAAAGATATCTTAACTCTATCTCTACAAATTCAAAAAGCTGTAAAGTTAATTTTTGATATTGATTTAGAAACGGAAGTCAATATCCTATAAATTAGATTCTACGCTTTTTTACTTAATCTACAAACGAGTCCTGCAACAATCGCTCCTGCAATAGGTGCCAACCAGAACAACCAGAGCTGACCAACATAGTGACCTCCTTCGGCAAATAACACCTGTCCTGTTGAACGTGCAGGATTTACAGAAGTGTTTGAAATCGGAATTGTAATCAAGTGAATCAAAGTCAGTGCTAATCCAATAGCAATTGGAGCTAATTTTTTAGAATCCACGTGAGTGGTACTCCCTAAAATAATAATCACAAAAAAAGCAGTGGTTACAAATTCTGTAATCAATACAGATGTCATAGAATATCCCCCTGGAGAAAGTTCTGCATATCCATTCGCAGCAAAACTACCAACAGAAACAAAATCAGATTTTCCTCAAACGATTAAAAACAAAGTCGCGGCAGCAACAATCGCTCCAAGAACTTGAACAAGAATATATCCGAATACATCTTTGGTGGCAAACTTTCCACAGGACCAAAAACCAAGAGTGACTGCTGGGTTAAAATGGGCTCCAGAAACGGGTCCTACAGCAAAAGTCATTGTTAAGACTGTCAAACCAAATGCAACAGCAACTCCATAAAATCCAATTCCTAAATCTTGATAATTGGCTGTAAAAATAGCACTACCACAACCTCCAAATACAAGCCAAAAGGTTCCAAAAAATTCTGCAAATAATTTCTTCATAATATTAAAAGTTTTTAGGTTTTATATTTTGACACAGAAATTAAAAAAAGTCACACAAGGATTTCAAATTCATGAAAAGTGTATCTTTGTAAAAAATTTAAAATGATTTTATTTTTAATTACGTTAGCACTCATGGGTATTGCTGTTGCAGGAATTTCTATAAAATTATGGGCTAAAAAAGACGGTAAATTTGCGGGGACTTGTGCCAGTCAAAATCCTATGATTAACAAAGAAGGTGAAACTTGTGGATTTTGTGGCAAAACTCCAGATGAATACAAAAACTGCTCTGAACCTCAGCACTCTTAAATCTTTATTGGTTCACAACGCTATTAAATCAACACCAAGCCATTGGAAGTAAACGACGCCATTCAGAAAGCTAAAAACAACGATCAAATTGCGTTCAATTTGTTATTACATACATTTTGGAACGATGTCTATGGATTTTTAATGAAACGAACTCGAAATGAGAATGATGCGGAGGATATCACAATTGAAACGTTTTCAAAAGCCTTCGAGAAAATCGATACTTTTGATGAGAATTTCAAATTCAAAACATGGCTGATTACCATTGCAAAAAATACGCACTCTGACAGTTTAAGAAAACAAAAAATATCCTTCAGCAACCAAACCTCACAAGAAGATGAAGAACGTGTATATTGGATTCAGGATGAAGCACCTTCTCCAGAAGACAAACTGATTACTGAACAAAATCTGGCAGAATTATTAAAAGACATTAAAAAGTTAAAACCTCATTACCAACAAGTAATCAATTTACGGTATTTTCAAGAGCTATCCTATCTCGAAATTTCTAAAGAGATTGAAGCACCTGTAAATAATGTAAAAATTAAACTTTTAAGAGCAAAAAAATTGTTAGCCGAAATTATTTTGACAAAGCAATGAAATATTCATAACTAAATTTTCTATACACAGCGGAACGATTAAATGGATATAACACCTGCCTGCGGCAGGCAGGTGTGACCATTAAAAATCAATACATTAAACACATGAAACGTTTTATACAAAAACTAGGTCCTGGGCTTCTTTTTGCGGGTGCTGCCATTGGGGTTTCCCACCTTGTTCAGTCCACACGAGCTGGAGCAGATTATGGATTTGGACTCCTTTGGGCGTTGCTTCTCATTCACTTGGTTAAATATCCTTTTTTTCAGTTTGGTCCTCGCTATGCCAGTGCAACTGGTGAAAGTTTGTTAGAAGGCTATCGAAAATTAGGAAAGGGCGTTTTAATCCTTTACGGACTGCTCACTTCTTTGACCATGTTCACTATTCAAGCGGCTGTTACGATTGTAACTGCTGGTATTGCCACTTCTTTATTTGGCGATTTCATTAGTGTAAAACTTTGGACTGTTGTTATTTTATCTGTGTGTTTTATCGTCTTAAATGTTGGGAAGTATCGATTCTTGGATGTCATGATGAAAGTCATCATTATCACCCTAACCCTTACAACTTTGAGTGCCACCGCAATGGCAATTTACAATTCAAGCGAAGCCGTTTTATTTATACAATTATTGCCAGAAGGCAGTATCGAGATTACATTTTTAATCGCTTTTATGGGATGGATGCCCGCTCCATTGGATATTTCGGTATGGCATTCCTTATGGACCACCGAAAAACAAAAAAACAGCAGTGAAAAACGCAATCCAAAAACAGCCTTACTGGATTTTAATATTGGATACTTGGGAACAATTTTTTTAGGGATTAGTTTTGTAACGCTTGGAGCACTTGTCATGCATCCAACAGGTGTAAGTTTCAGTACGAGCGCAAGTAAATTCCCTATTCAACTTATTGAAATGTACACACAAAGCCTGGGAGACTGGACTTCTATTATTATTGGAATTGCAGCGTTTACAACTATGTTTAGTACGACCTTAACAACTCTTGATGCCTCCCCCCGATCGATGCATAAAACAATTGAATTGGTTTTTGAAAAACCGTTCAAATATGGGTATTTGATATGGAGTACCGTATTGATTTTAGGAACACTGAGCATTTATTTTTTCTTTCTATCGGAAATGGGAAGTCTTATAAAAGTGGCTACGGTATTGTCATTCTTAACAGCTCCTTTTTACGCAATTACCAACTATATTTTAATTGCTAGTAAACATACTCCAAAAGAGTGGCGACCTTCCAAAACCCTTCACATTATGAGCTGTCTAGGGATTCTTTTTTTAATCGGTTTTAGCGTGTGGTATCTCTCAATTTTATGATTAATTTATAAGAATACTTTGTATCTTTGCCATTCAAATTGAACGCATGGCTGTAGAAACACTTTCAGATCCAATTGTAAGACAACCGAAACCGAAATGGCTTCGTGTCAAACTGCCAACAGGTAAAAAATACACTGAGCTTAGAGGTCTCGTTGACAAATACAACCTCAACACAATCTGTGCTTCGGGAAGTTGCCCTAATATGGGAGAATGCTGGGGTGAAGGCACAGCGACTTTTATGATTTTAGGGAATATTTGCACGCGTTCTTGTGGGTTTTGTGGCGTTAAAACTGGACGCCCAGAAACTGTAGATTGGGACGAACCTGAAAAAGTAGCACGTTCCATCAAAATCATGAATATCAAACACGCTGTACTAACAAGTGTAGATAGAGATGACTTAAAAGACATGGGAAGCATCATGTGGGCAGAAACCGTGAAAGCGGTGAGACGCATGAATCCAAACATCACTATGGAAACTTTAATCCCAGACTTTCAAGGAATTGAAAAACATATCGACCGTATTATTGAGGTCGCACCCGAAGTTGTATCTCACAATATGGAAACGGTAAGACGTTTGACACGTGAAGTACGAATTCAAGCAAAATACGATAAAAGCTTGTGTGTTTTAAAATATCTAAAAGATCAAGGACAACGCCGCACAAAAACAGGCCTGATGCTTGGTCTCGGAGAAACTCGAGATGAAGTGATTGAAACCCTTCACGACATAAAGAATGCAGATGTGGACGTGGTTACAATTGGTCAATACTTGCAACCAAGTAAAAAACATTTACCAGTCAAGCAATTCATCACTCCAGATCAATTCAAAGAATACGAAAACATTGGATTGGATTTAGGCTTTCGTCATGTTGAAAGTAGTGCATTGGTAAGATCTTCTTATAAAGCTCAAAAACACATCAACTAATCATGGTACGGGTTGCCATTAACGGCTTTGGGCGTATTGGTCGGCGGGTGTTTAGACTCCTGCAATCCCATCCTACGATTGAAGTAGTTGCTATTAACGATCTGGCGGACACTAAAACCTTAGCACATCTACTCAAGTACGACAGTATTCACGGCACTTTAAACAGTCCTGTTTCTAGCAATTTTTCAAACATCATCTTTGATGGAAAAACCATTCCTGTCTTAAACAAAACCCATCCTAAAAACCTCAACTGGATGCCCTACGATGTGGATATTGTCATTGAAGCCACTGGAAAATTTAAAACCCAAAAAGAGTTAACTCACCATATTACCAACGGAGCTACCAAAGTTATTTTGAGTGTTCCTCCACTAGATGACGATCTTAAAACAGTTGTATTAGGAGTTAATGATGATTTATTAAACACAAAAGACAGCATCATTTCAAATGCTTCATGTACCACCAATAATGCCGCGCCAATGGTGTCCATTATCAATGAACTTTGCGGTATTAATCAAGCGTACATCACAACGGTTCATTCCTATACAACCGATCAGAGTTTACACGACCAACCCCACAAAGATTTAAGACGGGCTCGCGCTGCAGGACAGTCTATTGTCCCTACAACAACAGGAGCAGCAAAAGCATTGACAAAAGTTTTTCCAGAATTAGCCAACTGTATTGGAGGTTGTGGAATTCGAGTGCCGGTTATTAACGGATCGCTCACGGATATTACATTTAATGTTAAAAAAGAAACCTCAGTAGAAGCGATTAATAATGCATTTAAAAAGGCTTCAGAAACGACTTTTAAAGGAGTTTTAGAATATACCGAAGATCCCATTGTTTCGGTTGATATTGTAGGAAACACGCATTCCTGTGTTTTTGATGCACAAATGACCTCTGTCATTGGAACGATGGTAAAAATTATTGGATGGTACGATAATGAAACAGGCTACTCCAGCCGTATCATAGATTTGATTTATAGGATAACTGTTTAGCTATTTTTTTTACACATTAGCCTAATTTATCACCCCTAAAACTCCTCAACATAAGTCTCCACCAAACGTTCAAACTCCGCTGCTTCATCTATTTTTAATTGAATAGGCAAATAGTAAATCTGATCTTTGGATTCTGATTGTAAACGTGAAAAATCTTTTTCGGTAGTTACTACCAGCGATTTTGAATGAATCAAATCTAATTCAGATTTAGAAAACTCATGATGATCTTTGAAATTCAAATGCTCAAAATCAAGTCCTAAATTAATTAAATACTCAACCAAAGGAGTTGGGTTTGCAATCCCTGTTACCAATGTGAAATGAATTCCTATTAAATCTTTCAAATCTCGACTTGAAGTAGATGACCTCAACCTATCACTATACTGAATACTACTAAAAAATACGGCTTGATTGGATTCTGGATTTAACCGTTTTTTGATTTGTGTTTTCTCTAAACCACTCATCTGTTCTGGACACTTGCTTACTACAATCACCTGTGCACGTTTGGCACCCGATTTAGGCTCTCTAAGGTTTCCCGTAGGCAAAACAAAATCATCACAATACAATTGATCGTATGCGGTTAACAGAATATTAAATCCGGCCGTGACTTTTCGGTGTTGAAACGCATCGTCTAACAACACAACTTCCAAAGAAGGATCATTTTGAAAGAGACGCTTTAATCCATTCTGACGATCAGCATCAACAGAAACCGTAATGTTTTTAAATTTATTATAAATCTGTAAAGGCTCATCTCCAATATCTTGAGATCTTACACCTGAACTCGCTATAAGAAAACCTTTGGACTTTCGTCCATACCCACGGCTTAGGGTTGCTAACTTATATTTAGAATCGAGTAGTGAAATTAAATATTCGATCATGGGTGTTTTTCCAGTTCCACCTACTGATAAATTACCAACACAGAGCAATGGAAACTCATAAGATTTGGACTTATAGAGCGACCAATCATAGAATTTATTCCTTAAAAACACCGCCGCATAATAGAAGGGTACAAAGGGAAATAATATTTTTCTAAAAAGCTTCATTGCAACGAAAGTAATTATTTTATCTTTGAACTTAAACAAAAACTTATGATAGTTCAAGATGTGATTACGCATTTAGAGGCTTTGGCTCCACTTGCCTATGCTGAAGAATTTGATAATGTAGGCCTTTTGGTCGGTGATAAAAACACTGAATTAACAGGGGTATTGGTCACGTTGGACACCCTTGAAGCGGTCGTCGATGAGGCTATTGAAAACCAATGTAATTTGATTATTAGTTTTCATCCGATTATTTTTAAAGGACTCAAAAAAATAACGGGAAAAACTTATGTAGAACGTGTATTAATCAAAGCAATCAAACATAAAATTGCTATTTACGCCATTCATACAGCACTAGACAATGCTTTTGAAGGGGCGAATGCTGGACTTTGCGATCTATTAGGACTAAAAAACAAAGCTATTTTAATTCCACAAGCGGGCACAATCAAGCAATTGACCACTTATGTCCCAGAAAAAGATGCAGACGCCACAAGAACAGCCTTGTTTGCGTGTGGTGCTGGAAGCATCGGGAATTACACAGAGTGTAGTTTCAATAGTACCGGTACTGGAACTTTTAAAGGTAATGAGCATTCCAACCCTGTTATTGGAGCTAAACATGAATTACAAAAAGTTTCAGAAACAAAAATCACGGTTAGCTTTGCTAAACATTTAGAAAATGACGTTCTGAAAGCACTTTTCAGCACCCACCCCTACGAAGAAGTTCCTTATGAAGTTGTGACATTAGAAAATAAAAATCAACATATTGGGATGGGGATGGTTGGTTTATTGGAGCAACCAATGGATGGAGCTTCATTTATAAACTTATTAAAAAGCCGTTTAAACAGTTCGGTTATAAGGCATTCTGAATTATTAGAAACCCCTATACAAAAAGTAGCTGTTTTAGGCGGATCAGGAAGCTTTGCGATTGAAGCCGCTAAAGCTGTTGGTGCAGATGCCTTTATTACAGCAGATCTAAAATATCATGACTTTTTTAGTGCAGAAAACAAGATTGTACTAGCAGACGTTGGGCACTATGAAAGTGAGCAACATATAAAAAATATTTTAGTTGCTCATCTTAAGAAAAAAATTACTAATTTTGCAGTCCTTTTATCAAAGACAAATACAAATCCTGTAAAGTACAAATAAGCATGGCTAAAAAGAAAGAACTAAGCGTAGAGGATCGATTAAGAGCTCTTTATGATTTACAATTAATCGACTCAAGAGTTGACGAAATTAGAAATGTAAGAGGAGAACTTCCTTTAGAAGTTAGAGATTTAGAAGACGATGTTGAAGGATTCAAAAACAGAGTTGAAAAGTTTGAAGAAAATCTTGCTGAAATCGAAAATCAAATAAAATCTAAAAAGATTCTTATTGAGGAAGCTACTGGATTGATTAAAAAATATACTGAGCAACAAAAAAATGTTCGTAACAATCGTGAATTTAATTCTTTAACTAAAGAAGTTGAGTTCCAAGAATTAGAAATCCAATTGGCTGAAAAATACATCAAAGAATTTATGGCTCAGATGGAACAAAAAAATGCTGTAATTTCTTCTACAAAAGAACGTTTAGAAGAACGTGAAACACATTTAAAACACAAAAAAGCCGATCTTGATGCAATCCTTGCTGAAACCGAAAAAGAAGAAAAACTTCTATTAGCTAAATCAGAGGATTACAAAAAAAATATTGAAGAACGCCTTGTAAAAGCTTATACTAAAATACGTACAAACGTCAAAAATGGCTTAGCCATTGTTCCTATTGAAAGAGGAGCTTCGGGTGGATCTTACTTTACAATCCCACCACAAGTGCAAATGGAAATTGCATCTCGTAAAAAAATCATTACAGATGAACACAGTGGTCGAATTTTAGTAGATGCTGTCTTAGCTGAAGAACAAAAAATTAAAATGGAAAAATTAATTTCTAAACTTTAGTTTTTTCCTACAAATTATTCAAAGCCTTCATTTTTAATGAGGGCTTTTTTTATTTAATATAATTTTCACACTTTTATAAAATCTGGATTGTAGTTTTATTCCATAAATTAACAAATACTTCCATGAAAAATCTTGCCACATTACTGCTTTGTCTGACTTTCAGTTTTATAAGTTGTCAAACAAAAAAAGAAGACTCTAAAAATCAACTTGACATAAAGAATGCTTCCCCAGTTGAAGTCCCTCTCAAAGATGGTATGGCACGTGCCTATTTTGCCAGTGGTTGCTTTTGGTGTGTCGAAGCAGTTTATGAAAGTGTCAAAGGCGTTTCAGAAGTCATTAATGGCTATGCAGGCGGTCATACAAAGAACCCAACCTACCAATCAAGCAACACAGGTAGGACAGGTCATGCCGAAGCAGTAGAAGTTATTTACGACCCCACAGTTGTCAGCTTCTCAACCCTACTAGATGTGTATTTTGGGTCTCAAAATGCGACTCAAGTCAATGGTCAAGGACCTGATAGAGGATCGCAATACCGCTCTATTATTTTTTATCAAAATGAAACTCAAAAAACACTTATAGAACTAAAAAAAGAAGCACTTGCAAAATCGTTAAATGCAACCATTGCAGCAGAAGTCTATCCATTTCAAAAATTTTGGAAAGGTGAAGACTATCATCAAAATTATGAGCGTTTGCATCCCAATAATTCCTACATACGGAATGTTTCTATACCCCGTTTACGAAAATTTCAACAGAAATTTCCACACTTACTTAAATCAAACCATTAATTTTTAGACTGCAATTCCATTTTTTTTCAATCAAAATTGTTTATTTTTGAGAGAATTCAAACTACTAACTGTTGACAAGTCATAAGCCTGGAATCGATTATGCTAAAGCTCAAGATCAAAAAGATCCTTTAGCAAACTACCGTGAAAAGTTTCACATTCCTAAAAATGCAGACGGTGAGGAGTGGTTATACTTCACAGGAAACTCTTTAGGACTTCAACCTAAACAAACTAAAAATCACATACAACAAGAGCTAGATGATTGGGCAAAACTTGGAGTAGAAGGACATTTTGAAGCCAAAAATCCTTGGATGCCTTACCACGAATTTCTTACTGAAACCATGGCGGAGATTGTAGGAGCAAAACCGATAGAAGTGGTCATCATGAATACACTGACAACAAATCTTCATTTACTGATGGTTTCTTTTTATCAACCGACTGAAACAAAATACAAAATCGTGATTGAAAGTGACGCCTTTCCATCCGATCGTTACGCTGTAGAAACACAGTTACAGTTCCATGGATTTGATCCTTCAGAGTCACTTATAGAATGGAGCCCAAGAGATGGTGAAACACTTCTAAATATCGAGGATTTAGAATCCATTTTAAAAACTCAAGGCGATGAAATTGCTTTACTATTAATTGGAGGCGTTAATTATTATACAGGACAATTCTTAGATTTAAAACGAATTGCCGAATTGGGTCATCAAAAGGAGTGCAAAGTTGGAATTGACTTGGCACATGGCGTAGGAAATATTCAGCCAAAACTACATGAATCAGGAGTGGATTTTGCAGCTTGGTGTACCTATAAATATATGAATTCTGGCCCTGGGAGTCTTGGCGGGATTTTTGTTCACGAACGATATGCCCATGACACTTCCTTAAAACGGTTTGCAGGTTGGTGGAGTCAAAACAAAGAAACCCGTTTTGACATGCGACAACCCTTAGATATCACCCCCGGTGCAGAAGGTTGGCAATTAAGCAATCCACCCATTTTATCCATGGCGGCAATTAAAGCGTCATTGGAATTATTCAGTGAAGTTGGAATGCAAGCATTAAGAACAAAATCTATACAACTAACGGGATACTTAGAATATCTTATTTTGAATTTAAACAATAAAAATATTTCTATAATAACTCCAAAAGATCCTGAACAAAGAGGATGCCAATTGTCCATACAAGTAAAAAACGCTAACAAAACTCTTCACACTAAACTCACAGAAGCACATGTGATTACAGACTGGAGAACACCCGATGTGATTCGTTGTGCTCCTACCCCTTTTTACAATTCCTTTGAAGACGTTTATAAAATGGTAGAAATCTTAAAAACTATTTTAAATGCCTAAACAAGAATCCATATTGATTATTGGTGCAGGACTCTGTGGGTCCTTACTCGCTTTGCGACTGGGTCAACGCGGATTTAGAGTTCGTGTCATTGAAATGCGTCAAGATTTACGAAAAGTAGATATCAGTGCGGGACGTTCTATCAATTTAGCATTTTCAAATCGTGGACTCAAAGCGATTAAAATGGTTGGATTGGAATCAAAAGTTGAATCCTTATGCATTCCAATGCACGGAAGAATGATTCACGATATTGAAGGAAATACCGTTCTTTCTAACTACAGCGGACGTAAAAATGAATTTATAAATTCCATATCAAGAGAATTACTGACCGCTCTTTTATTAGATGAAGCGGAAGCTTTGGACAATGTAAGCATTGAATTTGAAAAACGCTGTCAAAAAGTAGATTTCGAATCCAAAGTAGGATTTTTTGAAGATACTACTACTGGCGAAGCTTTTGAAGTATCAGCAGACCTCATCTTTGGAACAGATGGCGCAGGCTCCTCCCTAAGAAAAAGTTATTTCCAAGAACGTAAATTTTTATTCAGTTTTTCTCAGAATTATCTGACCCACGGCTATAAAGAACTCACCATTCAACCTACAAAAAATGGCGACTTTAGAGCTTATAAAAATGCCCTTCATATATGGCCAAGAGGCGATTTTATGATTATTGCATTGCCTAATTTAGATGGTAGTTTTACAGTTACTCTCTTTCTAAGTTACGAATCAGGGGCCTATAATTTCAATAATTTAACAACTCCTGAAATTGTTACCGAATTTTTTAAAAAGGAGTTTCCTGATGCACTGGACTTAATGCCGGATTTAGTAGATGAGTTTTTTGAAAACCCAACAGCTCCTTTAGGAACCGTTAAATGTTTTCCTTGGCATTATAAAGGCAACAGTCTTTTACTCGGAGATGCTGCGCACGCTATTGTTCCATTTTACGGACAAGGCATGAATTGTTCCTTTGAAGATGTGGTTGAATTTGATGCGTTTTTAGACACTCATGACGGCAATTGGGAAGCTACATTCAAAGCCTTTGAAATACACAGAAAAGTGGATACCGATGCAATTGCCGATTTAGCAATCGACAATTTTCATGAAATGAAAGACCATATCGCCAATCCAATATTTCAAGAAAAACGAAAAATTGAAATGGCTTTAGAAGCTGAATTCCCAGAGACTTATTATTCGAAATATTCATTGGTAACTTTTAAAGAAACGATTGGTTATAAGGAAGCCATGACGGTGGGTCGTGCCCAAGACAAAGCAATTTTGAGCATGTTATCAAATCAAAAAATAGACCCCAAAGAAAGTGTATCAAAACAACTAAAAAAAATACAAGAAGAAACCAACAGTATTCTTTCGGAAGATGCAATTTCAAAACCATTAAAGCACTAAAAAACAAGCACTATGAGTACCAAAGTAACACCAAGAGGCGCCTATCCACACACCAAACGTGTTGGAGATTTTATCTTTGTATCAGGGACCAGTTCGAGACGTGCAGACAATAGTATTGCAGGGGTGGATCGAATTGATGAAATGGGCACAAAGCACTTAAATATTGAAACTCAAACACGTGAAGTCCTTCAAAATATAAACACCAATTTAATCAACGAAGGAGCCAGCCTAGAAGATGTGGTTGATGTAACTACCTTTTTGGTAAATATGAACGATTTTGCTGGATACAACAAAGTCTATGCTGAGTTTTTCAGTTCAGAAACCGGTCCTACACGTACTACAGTTGCGGTTCACCAACTTCCTCATCCCGATTTGGTTGTTGAAATTAAAGTAATGGCCTATAAAAAACAAGCATGATTCAAATACAAAACTATATTGACGGTACGTTTGTAAATCCAATTCAAAATGAATGGATAGACAATACAGATCCCTCAAATGGTTTAGTCTATGGAAAAATTCCAAACTCATGTTCTAAAGATGTACAAGTAGCTTACAAGGCGGCTCAAAAAGCATTCATCCCTTGGTCTGAAACCTCCATTGAAAACCGGAGTTCTATTTTACTGAAAATAGCCCATTTAATTGAAGCCAATTTGAACCGATTTGCAGAAGCCGAAAGCAAAGACAACGGAAAACCTATTTCAGTTGCAAAGACAGTTGACATTCCTAGAGCTGCGAGTAACTTCCGATTTTTTGGACATGCGATCACTCAATTTTATAGTGAAAGCCATGAAACTAAAAGTGAAAAAACAATCAATTATACCTTGAGGCATCCCATAGGGGTTGTGGGATGTATCTCGCCTTGGAATTTACCGTTGTATTTACTGTCATGGAAAATAGCTCCAGCACTCGCCGCAGGGAATTGTGTCGTTGCCAAACCTAGTGAAGTGACTCCTTACACTGCTTTTTTATTAGGAGAAATTTGTACTGAAGCAGGACTTCCTAAAGGAGTTTTAAATATTGTACATGGATTGGGAACGAGCACTGGCAAAGCGATTGTAGAACACCCTCATATTAAAGCGATTTCGTTTACAGGAGGTACAGAAACAGGGAAGTTTATTGCCAAAACAGCGGCTCCGATGTTTAAAAAATTATCGCTCGAATTGGGAGGAAAAAACCCAAATATCATATTTGCAGATTGTGATTATGAGAAAATGTTGACCACCACGATTAAATCCTCATTTTCTAATCAAGGTCAAATTTGTTTATGTGGAAGTCGGATTTTTGTTGAAGCATCCATTTACGAACAATTTAAGATTGATTTTATAAAACGAGTTCAACAACTTATTGTCGGACCACCCTCTGATAAATCAACACAAGTGGGAGCCTTGGTATCTAAAACTCATTTTGAAAAAGTACAGTCTTATATTGAGGAGATTGACAATAAAGAAAGTAGATTGTTATGTGGAGGCAAACGCGTCCGTATTGAAGGCTTTGAAAACGGCTACTACCTTTCCCCTGCTGTCATTGAAGTAGATTCAAATTCATGTAAATTAAATCAAGAAGAAATTTTTGGCCCAGTGGTCACTCTAATGCCTTTTAATTCAGATGCCGAAGTTTTAGCCATGGCCAACGATGTAAAATATGGTTTGTCCGCCACGGTATGGACCACTAATTTAAAACGAAGTCTGCTATTCTCAGAACAATTAGAAACAGGAATTGTTTGGGTAAATACTTGGATGCAACGTGACTTGCGAACCCCATTTGGAGGTGTAAAATCTTCAGGTGTTGGTCGTGAGGGTGGATTTGAAGTGCTTCGATTTTTCACAGAAACAAAAAATGTATGTATAAATTACGAATAATAAACAAATGGATTTAAATTTAGAACATAAAAACGCTCTTGTTTGCGGAAGTACTCAAGGCATTGGAAAAGCAGCTGCTTTTGCATTGGCCTCCGAGGGAGTAAGACTTACCTTAGTTGCTAGAAATGAAGCCAAACTAAAAGATGTTATTGCAACACTTCCAAACGCAGATCAACACGATTATATCATTGCTGATTTTATGAATCCCATGGATTTGAAATCAAAAGTGGAAACTTATATTCAAACCAATCATGGCTTTCATATTCTAGTCAATAATACTGGAGGGCCAAGAAGTGGTGCAATTATAGACGCCAGTTTAGAGGCGTTTGAAGATGCATTTACACAGCATTTAAAATGCAACCATGTACTGGCACAACTCACAGTTCCTTTTATGAAAGAGGAATCTTATGGACGGATTATTAATATCATTTCAACCTCAGTAAAAGAACCCATTGAAGGTTTAGGGGTGAGTAACACCATCCGAAATGCAGTGGGAAATTGGAGTAAAACAATGTCTTTTGAATTAGGTCGTTTTGGGATTACAGTTAATAACGTATTGCCTGGATTTACAGAAACCGAACGATTGAATGAAATTATTAAAATTAAAGCCGATCAAGCACAGACGAGTATCGAAGAGATGACTGCGATTATGAAAACCTATACCCCTGCAAAACGCTTTGCAAAACCAGAAGAAACTGCCAATGCGGTTGTGTTTTTAGCAAGCGCTGCAGCCAGCTATATAAACGGCGTAAACATCCCTGTTGATGGTGGTCGCACAAAATCTTTGTAACTTGAAAAAATTAATACAAAAACAATAACCCATGAGCAAACTAGTGTCTCCCTTAAATATCAAAGCATGGATTGAAGAAAACAGAGCATTACTAAAACCTCCTGTTGGAAACAAATGTGTATGGAACGATGGTGAATTTATTGTGATGGTCGTTGGTGGCCCCAATAACCGTAAAGATTACCATTATAATGAAACCCCTGAATTTTTCTATCAGTTAGAAGGGGATATCATTTTAAAAATAATTGATAATGGCGTTGCTAAAGATGTTCACATCAAAGAAGGTGATATTTATTTATTACCCGCAAAAATACCACATTCCCCACAACGGGGAGCCAACACAGTTGGAATCGTTATTGAGTATCCACGACCCAAAGGCGTTGAAGATGCTTTGGAATGGTATTGTGAAAATTGTAACCATCAACTGTACAGAGCCCCTTTTATTCTTGATAATATTGAAACCGATATGCCTGTGATTTTTGACCGCTTTTATTCGAGCGAGGAATTTTGCACATGCACACAGTGCGGCGCTAAAATGGAGGCACCAAACAAAATATAAATCAGATGAAACATTCATATCTAAATCTTGATTCCCAAAATAAATGATTAAATGGATGTAACATGTAACCGTTAAAAAACAATAAATAGAGATACATGAAACGCAAACTTCGCATCAACGGACATTCCCATCTCCTACCTTATCCGGAAGAGATTCCTGAGTTCATGAAAGAAAAAGAAATTTTCTGGGTGGATGATGAGCGTAAGCACATGCTTCAAAAAGGCTGGAGTCGTCCGGTCACCCACTCAAGTTTTTTCTTGGATGAAAAACTGGAATGGATGGATGAAAATAAAATTGATCATGCAGTAGTTTTAAATTTATCGCAGCTCTATGGAAATGGGTTACGATTGGAAGAAATGAAAAAAGCATTGCGCTTTCAAAATGATTACAATGCAAAAATACAAAAAGACAATGCGTCCAAATTTACTTGTGGTTTTGTGGTTCATCCTGGTTTTATTCAAGGTGCCTTATGGGAAATTGAGCGCTGTGTCGAAGAATTAGATTTAAGAGTGTTGTGTTTACCCACTCACTTTATGGATAGTATTGGGCAATGGCGAAGTGTATTTGACAAGGAAAATGACCCTATTTTTGAATTGGCAAATAAATATAATCTAGCCATTGAAGTACATCCTTACGATGGTGAAAAAATGATTAAACTCGAAAACACGTCTTGGCGTTTTCATTTGATTTGGATGTTAGCACAATGCGGAGATGCCTATCACTTTTATACTTTAAATGGGATGCAAGACCGCTACCCAAACATCCGAACGTGTTTTGCACACGGAGGACAAATGGCACAGATGAACCTTGGCAGACGGATTCAAGGATTCGATGGTCGTCCTGATTTATTTGAAGGTAAAAACCACCCTCGTAAAGCGGTTGGACATCCCAACATCTATTTTGATACGTTGGTTCACGATACCGACTCCTTAGACTTAATGTTAAAACGTCAAGGGAGTAATCAAATTATCATGGGCTTAGACGACCCCTATCCGTTAGGTGAAATGGAAAGTGAAGCACAATCTTCTTATCCAGGAAAACTACTAGACTTGGCTATTGATCGGAAATTAATATCCCAAACACAGTACGATGAAATTTGGGAAGACAATGTCCTAAGATGGTTGTTTGGAGATGATTTAATACAAACTGAAAAATTGATTCAAAAAATACTTTCTTAAATGCATTTTATTTCAGAAAAATTGGATGACTATGTCGTAAGGCATTCCGAAGAGGAACCCGCACTTTTAAAAGCACTTACAAGGGAAACCTATCAGAAAGTTTTACAACCACGAATGCTTAGTGGGCATTATCAAGGGCGTATATTGAGTGTGTTGTCCAAACTCATAAGGCCTAAAACGATTTTAGAATTAGGGACATTTACAGGCTATTCTGCCTTGTGTTTGGCAGAAGGCTTGGACAAAAATGGCGTTTTACACACAATTGATATCAACGAGGAGTTGGTGGATTTTCAAAAACGCTATTTTGACAAATCGGATTATGGGTCCCAAATTATACAACATTTAGGATCGGCATTGGACATCATCCCAACCATAGAAACTACTTTTGATTTGGTTTTTATGGACGCTGATAAACCTAATTATATTAATTATTTTCATCAAATTATTGACAAACTCAATCCTGGTGGGGTGATTCTTTCAGACAATGTTTTATGGAGTGGAAAAGTAATTGAAGCCCTTGACCCCTCAGATATTTCAACAAAAATTGTTTTAGAATATAATAGCTTATTAAAAGAAGATTCGCGATTAGAAACCGTATTGCTGCCTATTAGGGATGGTCTAACAGTTAGTATAAAAAAGTAGTCCTAGAGGTTCCTCCGCACAGATCCAGTAAGATCATTAATTTCATCTTTTACTTTGTCAAGCTCTTCTTTAACATCTTTAGAAATAGAGGTGTCAATCCCGTTTTTATCGGCACTTTTTTGAATTTCTCCTTTGATATCGTTGGTTGCATCCTTGAGTGTACGCATGCCTTTCCCAAGACCTTTCGCGATACTAGGAATTTTATCCGCCCCAAATACGAGTATCACAATAAATAAGATAAACGTAATTTCGGTACCACTGATAAATAAAAAGTGCGTGTGTATCATGGTACAAATATAACGAGATTTCTTTGATCCTTTTGATTAATTTTTTGACAAACTTGCAATCTTAAATTCTTTTAGTTTTACTTCTAAAAATTGTAAAATTTCTACATCACTCCGACCTCTACAGCGTTGTTGGAAATCTGGTGCATCGGCACAGAAATAATAAAACTCCATTCGTTTGCTTTTTTCTAACGTATTGGTTGTAAAAAAAAGGGGACCTACAACTTCTTTTATATGTTGGAGTGTTTGCTTGTCACCGTCTAGCTTTACATTTTTTTTTAGCATTTTTGTGCGGCCAGAAATCATATTAAGAAATTTATAGAAATTTATCCCAAGACCAATGACTAGGGGGCCTGCATCGGCTTCAAAAAGTCGTCTTTCTGCTAAATTCAATCGTGGGCCTGTATAGCCTGGAATGCCCAAATCATAAAAATCCATGGGGCGTTCAGCATCAGAGTTGGTGATATCTGAATTTAAATCGCCTGTTAATATGGTCCCAACGGTAACCTCATCTAAGGCATTAATAGATTCAGAAAGGCTGACCGTAATTGATTTGCTATTAATTTGTTGAGCTGTTAAAACAAGGGTTTTGGGAAGGTATTGAATGGATGAAAAATAAAGGGAATCTGACTCTTTTGCTTCAATAATAAAGAACCCTTTTTTATCGGTTGTGGCATATCTATACGATGTTTTATTGATGACATGAATCCCTTCCAATTCACCATTGGAAATAATCTGTCCAGAGATTTCAACCTTTTGGGCATGGATTGTCACCAAAAACATCCCACTAATTATTATAGTGAATAGAACTTGTTGGAATGAAAAAAAAGAGGGTCTCAAATTCATTTAAAAAATAAATTTATTGGTAAATTTACAAAAATTAAAAGATTTATCCAGCGTACTAAAATTATCATCACCCATCGGAATGACTAATAGCGAACCTGCCTGCCGCAAGCAGGCAGCATGTGACCTTTTAAAAACAATAAATACAGACACATGAAACAAATCCTAATTGCAAGCACCTCTACAGTGCATGGTAGTGGTTTTTTGGACTACTTGTTGGACGCCTTAAAAATACATTTTAAGAACGTAGAAACGATTCTTTTTATCCCTTATGCACGTCCAAGTGGAATGTCACACGAAGCCTATACAGATGTTGTGCAGTTGGCTTTTTCTAAAATAGGCAAAACTGTCAAAGGATTGCATGAATTTAAAAACCCAATAGAAGCCATCAAAAATGCAAAAGGTATTTTTACGGGTGGAGGAAACACTTTTGTATTGGTCGATCAACTCTATAAAACAAATGTGATTGGAACTTTAAAATCGACTATTGAATCGGGAACACCTTATTTAGGAACCAGTGCAGGAAGTAACATCTGTGGGCTTACGATTGGCACATCGAATGACATGCCTATTGCCTATCCAAAAAGTTTTCAAACCTTAGGAGTTGTTCCGTTTAATATCAATCCTCACTATCAAGATCCTGATCCAAGGAGTACTCATATGGGCGAAACTCGTGAAACTAGAATTCAAGAGTTTCATCACTTCAATTCACAGCCAGTTATTGGATTAAGAGAGGGGAGTTATTTGGAAGTCATCGGCTCAAAAATCACACTTAAAGGTTCTTTTAGCGCACGTGTATTTGAAAAAAACAAAACACCTTATGAAATTAAGCCTGAATCGGATGTGTCGGATTTAAATTAAAGATAATTCGTTAAAGACAAGAATATAGAGAATAGATTTTACTACTTACATATTGGTTCTTTTTCTATACTCTCTTATCTGTGTTTTTTTTCATAATACTTATACCTCCTACTTAATACTAATTACTAACATCATTAAATCTCCTTCACAAAATGATACCCTAGTTTCTGAAATCCATCTCTTTCGTAAAATTTTTGAGAAGGTTCATTATCTATATATGCATTGAGTTCAATTGCTTCACACCCTTTTGATTTGACATACTCCTGAATCCAATTGACAAACTGTGACCCCAAGCCTTTATTCCGATAAGCATCGTCAATAAAAACATGATCCAATTCTACACTGCGCCCCGAATAATGTCGTGTACAAAACCACAATCCGGAAACACCCACAAGTTTATCCGCATCATAAACGCCAATACATTCGTAATTCTGAGAGACCATTTCCTTGAAACGCTTCAAAAGCAGTGCCTCTGTAATTGAGGGTTTAGACATTTTTTTTGCTAATGGTACAACACTATCAATTGACTCTGCTGGGATAATTTTGAACTGAAATTGCATTTAAAAGGATTTAGTACTTCAAAAATACGATTATTTTTTAGCATCTAATTCCAACTTCTCATCTGAATTCTATATAAATATTCTTATCTTTGAGCACGTTATAACAACGAGAATATGAACAAGAAAGTTATTTTAATGATTTTAGATGGGTGGGGGAAATCTCCTGATCCTAAAGTATCGGCAATTGACAATGCAAATACACAATTTATTGATTCTTTATATACAAAATATGGCCATGCCAGTCTTCGTACAGATGGTCTGCATGTAGGACTTCCTGAAGGTCAAATGGGGAATAGTGAAGTTGGACACATGAACTTGGGTGCTGGACGTATTGTATATCAAGATCTTGCTAAAATCAATCTTGCTGTTACGAATGATACTTTTAAAGACGAAACAGTTCTAAAGAATGCATTAGAATATGCAAAAACAAATCAAAAAGCAGTTCATATTTTAGGATTGGTCAGTGATGGTGGAGTGCATTCCCACATCAATCACTTATATGGATTGTTGGATGTTATTGACGCACATGGCATAGAAAAATCTTTTATCCATGCGTTTACAGATGGGCGTGATGTAGATCCTAAATCTGGATATGGGTTTATTTCCGAATTGGAAACCCGCTTAGAATCTTCCTCAACAGAACTAGCAACGATCACTGGACGTTATTACGCTATGGATCGTGATAACCGTTGGGAACGTATAAAAATTGCTTATGATGCCTTAGTAAATAACAAAGGCCTTCATTCTTCCAATGCTACAAAAACAATTCAAAATAATTATGATGAAGGGTTAACAGATGAATTCTTAAAACCAATTATCATAACTGATAAAAATAACGCTCCCGTAGCTAAAATTGAAGAAGGTGATGTGGTTTTATTCTTTAATTTTAGAACCGATCGAGGAAGAGAATTAACAGAAGTACTCAGTCAAAATGACAAGCATGAATACAATATGC
>JABAZA010000063.1 GCA_018608725.1 Flavobacteriaceae bacterium | reverse complement strand
AATTAGCACAATCCAGAGCGGTTGCATTTCCTAAAGGCGACATTTTATCAGCATAGGCAATAAACCCATCAAAACCTTTGACACCTTTACCAGCAGTGGTTGGCGTTGGTGATTGTGAAATGGTATTAACCCGTACGTTTTTGTCGCGTCCAAAGAAATAGCCAAAACTTCTGGCAATACTTTCTAAATAGGCTTTGTTATCTGCCATATCGTTATAATCTGGAAATACCCGTTGAGCTGCCATATAGGTGAGCGCCACAATACTCCCCCATTCGTTCATCGCATCGTTTTTATAGAGCGTTTGCATGACTTTGTGAAAAGACATTGCAGAAACATCGGTTCCTTTTTGAGTCCAGTCGTATTTTTGATCGGTATAAGCACGTCCTTTTCTTACATTAATGGACATTCCAATAGAATGCAATACAAAATCAATTTTGCCGCCTAAAATCTCCATAGATTGTTTAACTAAATTCTCTAAATCTTCCTCAGAAGTTGCGTCAGCTGCAATGACTTGAGATCCAGTTTTTTCAGCCAGTTCATTTATTTGTCCCATACGCATAGCAATGGGTGCATTGGACAGTACAAAGGTGCCGCCTTCTTCATGCACACGCTCAGCTGTGATCCATGCAATTGAATTGGGATCCAAGGCTCCAAAAATAATTCCGCGTTTTCCTTTTAGTAAATTGTAAGACATAATTATATTTTTAAGTGTCGTTTTTTATTTGATTTATGGGGCAAATATAACATTAATTCAACAACTGATTTGCATGGGCGATTGCCGATTCAGATAATTTTTTTCCTCCGAGCATTTGTGCAAGTTCTTCGACCCGTTCTTGTGCTGTAAGTTTTTTAAGAGACGTCACTGTAGTGTTTTGTGTGTCTTGTTTATATACTTTGAAATGCGTCTGCCCTTTGGCTGCAATTTGTGGTAAATGGGTAATTGAAAACACCTGCATATCCGC
Organism: Flavobacteriaceae bacterium; assembly: GCA_018608725.1. Lineage (GTDB taxonomy): Bacteria > Bacteroidota > Bacteroidia > Flavobacteriales > Flavobacteriaceae > Hel1-33-131. The sequence continues at coordinate 10,350 of JABAZA010000063.1, read as the reverse complement.
ACTCATTTGACTCATAATATCGCCCATTTTATGGGCTATTTCACCTGAAACGCCGGTGTCAATTTCGTCAAACATAATGGTTGGTAATTGCTGATATTTGGATAAAACCGATTTGATTGCCAACATAATTCGTGACAACTCCCCGCCAGACGCTGCTTTTTTTAGCGGCAAAAACTGCCCTCCTTTATTGGCAGTGAATAAAAATTCTAACTGATCTTTTCCATTGTATAAATAGGAATCTGATGGATTTAACACCAATTTAAAACGTGCATTAGGCATTCCCAAATCTGTTAAAATTGTTTCTAATTGTTGGACTAAATCAGGCAATACTTGTTGGCGTTGTTTGTGGAGTGCTTTGGCTTGTGTGTCGAGCTGTTTTACGAGGGATTTTAGTTGATTTTCGAGTGTAGCTATAGCATCGTCTAAAGACGCTAAATTGTCTAATTGTGTGGTTAAATCAGCTTCGATTTCAATGAGTGCTTCGATTGTATTTACAGCATGCTTCGAAAACAAATTATGCACAGTTTGGAGTATCGCATCAATTTCATTGAGGCGTGTTGGATTGACTTCTAGCTTGGATTGTTCGGATTCTATTTCATTAAATACATCGTCCAGTTCAATAGCGATACTTTGGATACGCTCCGATAAAGGAGCATATACAGATGCGATTTCGGATAGCTTTTGAAACACTTGTTTGAGGGTTCTGAGATTGGAGGCAACTCCTAAATCTTCGGTGCTTATAATTTGAATGGCCAAGGCGAGTTCGGTCTGAATAGACTCTACGTTGTTGAGAGTATTGTATTCATTTTCTAAAGCTTCTAAATCGATTGCTTTAAGGTTTGCTTCCGTTAATTCATTTAATAAAAAAGTCTGATAGTCTTGTTCTTTTTCAGATTGTATTTTGGATGCGATTAATTCCGTGTGTTGTTTTTGAGCTAATTTGTGAGATTTCAACAAATGTTGGTAGGTTTCTAAGGGGGTGCTATTTTTAGCCAATGCATCAATGATTTGAAATTGAAAATCATCGTGGGTCAATTCTTGGGTTTGTTGTTGGGAATGGATGTCAATCAATTGCCCTCCGAGTTCGGCTAAAGTTGTAAGGTTTACTGGGGTGTCGTTTATAAATGCTCTTGACTTTCCCGAGGGTAATATCTCTCTTCTTAGAATGGTAAGGGTTTCAAAATCGAGGTCATGCTCCTCAAAAAATGATTTGAGGTTAAAATTTTCGATATTAAACGTGGCTTCAATACAACATTTTTTATTGGGGTCATTGATGTTTGATAAATCAGCACGCTTTCCAAGTACCAATGCCAACCCCCCTAATAAAATAGATTTCCCTGCACCCGTTTCCCCAGTGATACTGGTAAAACCAGAATCAAATTGAACTTGAAGGGTGTCAATTAGGGCGTAATTTTTAATGGAAAGGTCTGAAAGCAAGAGTTCTATTTATTTTAGGAACAAGATAAACTAATTTGAAAATAAATCGAAAAAAATTAAAATTTTATATTTCGCCACTTCCTAGAATACATGGGAGCAACCCTATTGAGTGTAGAAACTAAATTGTCGATTTTCACAGCAGGACCTCCTGAAAAAAGATCGGTAATCTCATCTGCTTTTGCATCAAAAAAGACACGAACCAAAAAGGAATTTGGTCGTCTTTTGTGTAAACTCTCTAACTGAGTTAGAGCATTAGCAACGGCTGTTTTACCTTCTTTTACATTCCCTGCCATGAGATCCATTCCTTGAAGGTGGTAGGCAAATAATACAGAACGAAATTCTTTGAAGGTTGGCGACAATACATTGGTGATTAATACATTTCGGGTTTGATCGCCTCCAGAAGGGGGTGCCCATCCTTTAGAGTTGGTCTGTTGGGAGTAGTTGACGATATCACGGGCTTGTTTGTAATAAGCATCTCCTCCATTAAGCTCAAACGTATCGGCATCCATTCCAAGAATCATATAGACATGAAAGGCAATGACAGATATTAAGTTTGACTCAAATTGATTGGCACTAAAGTTTAAGTTTTGATATTCTAGATACTTAAAATTAAAATCTTTATCGTTAAAGTTGTAAACCGAACTTGCATAAGATGAATTATGAATTGGGCGCGCCGATTGAACTTGAACGGACGCTTGAAAGGTATCGGTTTGGTAATCTTGAATGGTAATGACCATGCTGCACTCAATACGTTCTTGGGTTTTAAATGTTTTATTTGTCCAACGGGTATTGTTTACAAATTCATTGAGCTGTTTTTCGAGGGTTTTAAACACCTGAACATTCTCATTACCGGTTTGTTGTGCATTGACAACTACTGCGCAATTTAGCTCTTGCGAGCTTCCGTATATTGAAGTGAAAATAGCAACTAAAAGGATAAATCTACGCATCGAATTGTTTTAAAAGTTCATTCATAATATCAATTGCCACATCGGCTTTTGATTTTAAAGGGAATTCGGTTTGGACTAATTTTTTATCGATGAGGGTGATTTTATTTGTGGTTCCTCCAAATCCTGCTCCTTGATCATTTAACGAATTTAATACAATTAAATCTAAATTTTTAGATTTTAACTTTTTTATGGCATTGGCGACTTCGTCATTGGTTTCTAATGCGAACCCAACAAGAAGTTGGTGGGATTTAAGGGTTCCAAGGGATGCCAAAATATCTTTTGTTTTCTCTAATTCTAGAGATAACGTTTGGGAGTTCTTTTTTATTTTAGAGGTGGCTGTGTTTTTCGGTTTGTAATCTGCTACGGCAGCAGACAGGATTGCGATGTCAACAGATTTAAAATAGGTATGCACTTGTGAATACATTTCTTCGGCACTTACCACCGGAATGGTTTTGATACGGGAATGGTCTGTTTTGTAATGTGTGGGACCTGTAATATACAGAACTTCTGCTCCCAGTTGTGCCGCATGGTTGGCAATTTCAAACCCCATGAGTCCACTCGAATGATTTCCAATAAAACGAACGGGGTCAATAGCTTCATAGGTGGGACCTGAAGTGATTAAGACGGTTTTTCCGTACAAGGGCATTGATTGCAACATGTGAGCCTCTATATGATTTAAAATGGCTTCAGGCTCTGCCATTCTTCCTTCACCTACCAACCCACTTGCCAGTTCACCAGATGTTGCTGGAATCATCGTATTTCCAAAGGATTGAAGGGTTTCTAAGGAGGCTTTTGTAGAGGGGTGTTTGTACATATCCAAATCCATAGCGGGTGCAAAATAGACGGGACATTTAGCAGAGAGATAGGTTGCTACCAGAAAGTTGTCACTACTTCCAGCTGCCATTTTAGAAAGTGTGTTTGCCGTAGCTGGGGCGACCACAAATAAATCCGCCCATAAGCCTAAATCAACATGGTTATTCCAAATAGCATTGTCATCAGTTTCTTCAGTAAAGGATGAGATGACTGGATTTTTAGAGAGGGTTGAAAGTGTAAGCGGTGTAATAAAATCTTTCGCTGCTGGAGTCATTATAACTTTGACCTCGGCACCAGCTTTGATAAATAACCTTACAAGGGACGCTGTTTTGTACGCAGCAATACCGGCAGTAATTCCTAAAAGAATATGTTTACCGCGTAAAATAGACATCTTTTATTTGTCTTCAGAATCCTCTTCTACACTACGGTAGTAGATTTTTTCATTTAACCATTCTTGAACGGCTAAAGCGTGTGGTTTTGGAAGACGCTCATAAAACTTAGAGACTTCTATTTGCTCTTTGTTTTCAAAAACTTCTTCTAAGCTGTCGTTAAAAGTTGCAAATTCTTCTAATTTATCAATCAATTCTCTTCTGATATCCGTATTGATTTGCTCAGCTCTACGGGAAATTACAGAAATTGCTTCGTAGATGTTTTCTGTTTGCGCATCTACTTTGTTACGGTCGTACGTTTCTGTATTAACGGGTGCATTTACTTTTTTTAAGTCCATAATGAATATTAACTTTTAGTCGTTGTTGAATTAGTTTGAATTGATTTTAAGGCTTCGTACATGGCTTGAATTTCTTCGTTGTTTTGAGTTTCTGGAAACACATACAAGAGGGAGTTGTAAAAGGTTAATGCTTTTTCAACACGCTCTGTTTGTTTCCATTTCACACTATTCATAGCCAGTTTGTAGGCGGAATCAAATTTATAATACATGGCTTGTTCTTTGAAAGATGAGCCAGGGAATTCAATTAAAAAATTATCTAAGGCCGTTATTGCAGAATTATAATCCCGATGAAAAGGCCCTGTTTGGTTGTATTGCAAAGCGATGTTAAACGCTTTTTTTTCTAGTTTGTAATCTAGTTCTCTCACTAAAGCACTTGCTTCATCCAAATATTCTGACAAGGGATAGGTGTTGATAAAGGTTTGAAGTTTATCGATTGCATCTACCGTTTCAGTTTGGTCTTTAGAAAATAATGGAGATAATTTGTAATAACTTTTAGCAGCTAAAAAGGCTATTTCTTGTATTTTTTCACTTTTAGGATATGCGCTCACAAAACGCTCCATTTGGTAGTTGGCTGTATAATAGTCTTTGGTTTCGTAAAATGTTTTACAGTACATATACATCAACTTCTGTGCTTGTGGCTTCCCTCTGTACTTGGGAACAATTTGCACAAATATGCGGTTTGCTTTAGCAAACTTACCTTCTTCATAAAGTTCAGTTCCTAATTTAAACTTCGCAGCAATATCTTCATTTTTTAAAACTCTCTGATATTCACTACAAGAGTTCAATGAAAATATTATAATTAAGATGTAAATAAAATTCTTCATAAATATATTGAGAATGAGGGCAAAATTACGGATTTATAACGGATTTAAAAAACTATTGTTTTGGCTAAGTTAATAGGTTTGAATTTCCACACTAAAGGTTTAAGTAATATTTAACTAAAACGCTGCAATAAAGGCTGTTATTTTAGCCTGTAATGCTTCTGTTGCAGGAACAAGTGGCAAACGCACTGCATCTTTACAATAGCCTTTTGCTTTCAAAACTGCTTTAATTCCAGCAGGATTATTTTCTTCAAAGATTAAATTAATAATAGGCATTAAACGCGCTTCTAACTTACGAGAATCTTCTGCATTCCCTTCCAGTCCTAATTGAATCATTTTTGAGAATTCTTTTGGAAAGGCTTGACCAATGACTGAAATGACTCCAGAGCCACCCGCTAAGGTAACGCCTAAAACTAAGTCATCATCTCCAGAAATTACTAAGAAGTCGGTTGGTTTATGTTTTATTAGTTCTAAATATTGATCTCTGTTATTTCCAGCTTCTTTTACAGCTACGATGGATTCAAAGTCATTAGCGAGTCGCAAAACTGTAGAGGGTTCAACATTTTTAGCCGTTCGACCTGGTACATTATATAAAATTACAGGGATCGTAGAGGCTTCTGCGATGGCTTTAAAATGCTGATAAAACCCTTCTTGAGTTGGCTTGCTGTAGTAAGGTGCCACAGACAAAATAGCTGTAAATGGCGACAGGTCTGTGGATTTTAACTCCTCAATTACTGCTGCAGTATTGTTTCCGCCAATCCCAATTACTAAAGGTACACGACCTTTATTCGCTTCGATAATTGTGGCTGTAATTTCTTTTTTCTCTTTGGCAGTGATGGTTACACTTTCTCCTGTGGTTCCACTGATGACTAAATAATCAACACCATTAGTGATGTTAAACTCTACTATCGCTGCTAATGCTTGATGATCTACACTTAAATCTGGTTTAAATGGAGTGATAAGGGCAACTCCAGTCCCGATTAATGCTTTCATTTTATAATCTATTAAGTTGAGTTAAGTATTTAATTAATTCTATTTTAAAAACCTCTGTGTTTTCGGGTTCAATGTCGATTGTTAAATCGTGTAATCGCGTATCTTCGTTTGTAATCCCAATTTTAAAATTTGCTTTGGAACTTGATGTAACTAAATTTAGTTCTAATTGGTTGGGTTTATAATAACTAATCAATAGGTCAAATTGCTGTTCTATAAATTCTTCAATTTCATAACTTTTAGGGCGTCCTAACCAGTCAAAATTATCTAAACTAAAAAAGGAATCCCAACTGTTTGGCTTGTTTTTTTCTAAATCAACCATTGCAATAAAGCGAATTTTATTGTCATTAATTCCCATGTCTTTAATAAGATTTCGAAAAAAATCATAATTGTGATACGAATCGTAATCAAAAATAACTCCAACAGAACTTACTTTATCACTTTTAAAATTCTTAATTCGAGACTTAAGAATTAAAGTAATATTTTTTTGAAGTGATAGGGTCCGAAATTGTTTAAAAAACATTTACCTTTATTGTCAAGTACAAATGTAATATAAATGATGTATAAATACATTCAAATTATTGGGTTTATTTCCTTGTTTTTATCTTGTGATCATTCAAAAAAATTAACAAAAACTGAAGGAGAAAACATTTCTATATCCAAAGCGCTAAAATCAAACCCAGCTATTGAGGCTGTCATTGCTCCTTATAAAGCAAATTTAGACAAATCCATGAATGAGGTATTGAGTTATGCTGTCAACACCTACTCTAAGAGGGATGGTGACTATAATACCGCGATTGGAAATCTTATGGCAGATGCCGTTTTTGAGCTATCGAACCCTATATTCAAAAGCCGTACAGGATATGAACTAGATATGGTTCTATTAAATCATGGTGGAATCCGGTCTATTTTACCAAAAGGAAATGTTACTACAAAGTCTGCATACAGCCTAATGCCGTTTGAAAATAGTGTGGTTGTGGTAGCACTTAAAGGGTCTGTTCTCATGGAAATGACCGCTTATTTGAAAGCGTTTAAAAGAGCGCATCCCATCTCTGGACTCGAATTGGTTTTAAATGCGGATAATAGTTATCAAAAAATTAGAGTGAACGGCAAAGCTATTGATCCAACAAAAACGTACTATGTAGCAACCAATGATTATTTATATAATGGAGGCGATCGCATGTATTTTTTAAAGAAAAGCGATACTCTTTACGATCTGAATTATAAAATCAGAAACGTGCTGATCGATTATTTTACAAAGTACGATACCTTAAACCCTAAGAAAGACCAACGCTTTATAAAGCTCAATAATTAGTAATACAGCCACATGAAACGAAGAAAATTTATTCAAAAAACAGCTGCTTCCACAGCATTTATTTCTTTAAGTGGTTTGGGATTGACATCTTGTACTCAATCAACAGCAACCAAAATTACAATTCTTCATACGAATGATGTGCACAGTCATATTGAGGCTTTTGGTCCAAATGAGGGACGGAACGCAAACAAAGGAGGGGTTGCAAGACGTGCATCGCTTGTAGAAACATTAAGAAACGAAAATCCCAATACCCTACTTTTAGATGCTGGAGATATTTTTCAAGGAACTCCTTATTTTAATTTTTATGGGGGCGAACTCGAATTTAAACTGATGAGTATGTTAAAATACGATGTTGCTACTATTGGTAACCATGATTTTGACAATGGAATTAATGGGTTATATGCACAACTTCCTCATGCCAAGTTTGATTTTATTTCGGCGAATTACGATTTTACAAATACGGTTATGGATACCCATGTTAAACCTTACAAAACGTTTGTAAAAGATGGGATAAAAATTGGGGTTTTTGGATTGGGAATTGAACTTCAAGGACTGGTCAATAAAGCGGCTTATAAAGAAACGGTTTATTTAGATCCTATTGAAATTGCTCAAGATATGAGTCGGATTTTAAAAACGGAGGAAGCTTGTGATTTAATCATTTGTCTGTCGCACCTCGGTTACGAGTATAAAAAAGCACCTTCTAAAATATCGGATATCAAATTGGCAAAAGCAACCCAAGATATCGATTTGATTATCGGTGGGCATACCCATACTTTTTTAGATAAACCAACAGTCGAAACTAATGCGGTCGGAAAATCGGTACTTGTAAATCAAGTGGGATGTTATGGACTCTACCTCGGTAAAATTGACTTTTATTTTGATGCTAAAAAGCTTAAGGCAATTGAAAGTGACACACAAAGGGTGTAGATAAATTGGTATTTGAACAACGCTAAATTAGTAGAAATTAAACATTATTTCTTTAGAATGCCCTACTCTATTTTTTAGGGAATAATGGTATCTTTGCCAAAATTATATTTTTATGTCTTTTTTAAGTGAAATTGAACGCCGCCGTACTTTTGGGATTGTATCCCACCCCGATGCCGGAAAAACAACCCTAACTGAAAAGTTACTTCTTTTTGGAGGGGCAATTCAAGAAGCGGGTGCCGTGAAAAGCAACAAAATCAAAAAAGGCGCTACGAGTGACTTTATGGAAATTGAACGTCAACGTGGAATTTCAGTTGCAACCTCGGTTTTGGCATTTGAATATAATGGTATCAAAATTAATATTTTAGATACACCTGGTCACAAAGACTTTGCAGAAGATACGTTTAGAACCCTCACTGCTGTGGACAGTGTGATTGTAGTAATTGATGTTGCAAAAGGGGTTGAGGAGCAAACCGAAAAATTGGTGAAAGTCTGCCGAATGCGTAACATTCCTATCATTGTTTTTATCAATAAAATGGACCGTGAAGGAAAAGATGCGTTTGACTTATTAGACGAAATTGAACAAAAATTAAACCTAAAGGTAGCACCGCTTAGTTTCCCAATTGGAATGGGTTATGATTTTAAGGGTATTTATAATATTTGGGAAAAGAACATCAATTTATTTACGGGTGACAGTAAGCGTGATATTGAAGAAACAATTAAAATTTCAGATGTATCTGATCCCGAGTTAAATACAATTATTGGAGATACTGCTGCCGAAACGCTTCGAGAAGAACTGGAATTGGTGGAAGGTATTTATCCCGATTTTGATAAAGAAGCGTATTCGAATGGGGATTTACAGCCCGTATTTTTTGGTTCGGCCTTGAATAATTTTGGAGTTCGTGAGTTATTAGATTGTTTTGTATCCATTGCACCCCAACCCCGTCCAAAACACAGTGAAGAACGGTTGGTAGATCCAAAGGAGGGAAAATTTACCGGCTTTGTGTTTAAAATTCATGCCAATATGGATCCAAACCATAGAGACCGATTAGCGTTTATTAAAATTGTATCGGGAGAGTTTAAACGCAATACCCCCTACCTTCATGTACGCCACAATAAAAAATTAAAATTTTCAAGCCCGAATGCCTTTTTTGCTGAAAAAAAAGAAATTGTTGACATCTCCTATCCCGGTGATATTGTAGGGCTTCATGATACTGGTAATTTTAAAATTGGAGATACGCTTACAGAAGGAGAACAGTTAAACTACAAAGGGGTTCCAAGTTTTTCACCAGAGCATTTTCGTTATATCAATAATGCAGATCCTTTAAAATCAAAACAACTCTACAAAGGAATCGATCAGTTGATGGACGAAGGTGTTGCTCAACTGTTTACTTTGGAACTGAATGGACGAAAGGTAATTGGCACTGTTGGAGCATTGCAATATGAAGTAATTCAATACCGTTTGGAGCATGAATATGGTGCTAAGTGTAGTTACGAAAATCTGAACGTACACAAAGCCTGTTGGATAGAACCTGAAAGCATCAACCATCCTGAATTTGTGGAATTTAAACGCGTGAAACAACGCTTTTTAGCGAAGGACAAACAAGGTCAACTGGTATTCTTTGCAGATTCTGTGTTTACACTCCAAATGACCGAACAAAAATATCCTTCCATAAAATTTCATTTGACGTCGGAGTTTTAAGAATATTTTAAACCAAAAAAAATCTCACTTTTCAGTGAGATTTTTTTTTCTTTAGTAAGAATTAAGCTTGTCCGGTTGGTCCAAAATTCAATGGGACTGGAGGTTGCTCATAATCTTTAATCTCGCCATGGGCTTGTTCAAAGCGTTTTACATTTTCATGTAAGGCTTTTGCAAGACGTTTTGCATGTTGTGGGGTCAGTATAATACGCGACTTCACTTTGCTTTTTGGCGTTCCGGGCATGATGCTCACAAAATCCACTACAAATTCAGAAACAGAATGGTTAATAATCGCTAGATTTGAATAGGTACCTTCTGCTACCTTATCATCTAATTCAATATTAATTTGTCCTTTTTTTGATGGGTCTTTTGGAGTGCTCATAGGGGTTAATTAAAGTTTAATTCTTCTTTCTTTTCTTTAAGTTTTTCGAATTCTTCATTAGAACCTACAATGATATTTTCATACGCTCTAAGACCTGTACCTGCTGGAATTCTATGTCCAACAATTACATTTTCTTTTAAGCCTTCTAAAGTATCAACTTTACCATTCACAGCTGCTTCGTTAAGAACTTTTGTTGTTTCTTGGAACGAGGCTGCAGATATAAACGATTTGGTCTGTAAAGAAGCTCTTGTGATTCCTTGTAAGATTGGAGTTGCGGTTGCTGGACTTGCATCTC
>JABAZA010000026.1 GCA_018608725.1 Flavobacteriaceae bacterium | reverse complement strand
CAATTCCTTCTGCTACCATTTTATCAAAAGATAAAATTGCTCCTGTTTGTAACAACCCACATAAAATAGTTTGCTCTCCCATTAAATCAGACTTTACCTCAGCAACAAATGAAGATTCTAAGACCCCTGCTCTATGCCCCCCTGTGGCAACTGCATAGGCTTTTGCTTGCGCCCAGCCTTTTCCTTCTGGATCATTTTCTGGATGTACTGCGGTTAATGTTGGCACTCCAAACCCTCTTTTATATTCTTCTCTAACTTCAGAACCAGGACATTTTGGTGCGACCATAATTACAGTTAAGTCTTCACGGATTTGCATTCCCTCTTCAACAATATTAAAACCATGAGAATAAGACAATGTGGCTCCTTTTTTTAGTAAAGGCATAATTGTTTTTACCACATTTGTGTGTTGCTTATCTGGGGTCAGGTTAATAACTACGTCTGCTGATGGCAATAATTCTTCATACGTTCCAACATTAAAATTGTTAGACGTTGCATTTACATACGACTCTCTTTTTTGGTCTATCGCAGCTTGTCTAAGTGTATAAGAAATATCTAAACCAGAATCTCTCATATTTAAACCTTGGTTTAATCCTTGGGCTCCACAACCTACAATAACAATTTTCTTGCCTTTTAGTGCGGCTACTCCATCTTCAAATTCTGAAGCGTCCATAAAACGACATTTCCCTAATTGCTCTAATTTTTCTCTTAATGTTAATGTGTTGAAATAATTTGCCATTTTGTTAATTTTTGAATGCATTTAGCATTTCCGTTATTTTTAATTTGTCTTTGGTTATTGCAATACGTCCCGATCGTACAAACTGCATGATCCCGAATGCGCTTAATTCTCTGTGTAATTGTTCTAGTTCACTTCTGCGTCCCGATTTTTCAAGTACAAAAAACTCTTTGTTTACAGTAACGATTCGTGCATTGCTTTCTTTGATTATATTTTGAATTTGACGCTCTTCAAACAATAAGTCTGATTTAATTTTAAACAAGCATGATTCTTGATAAATCGTATCTTCTTCGTTGTGGTAATAGGCTTTTATAACCTCCACTTGTTTTTCAATTTGCCCAAGAATCTTTTTGATTTGATCTTCGGTCATACTCACCAAAATAGTGAATCGCGATACACCTTCAATTTCTGAAACAGAGGTGTTGATACTTTCAATGTTGATGTGTCTTCTCTGAAAAATTGCTGAAATACGATTGAGCAATCCTATATTGTTTTCAGTATATATTGAAATTGTATAAAGTTGTTTTTCTGTTCCCATTCTTATTCTAATCTTATCTCTGAAACCGATGCTCCCGATGGAACCATTGGAAATACGTTGTTTTCTTTTTCTACACAAACTTCTAAGAAGTACGGTTCATCACTGGCGATCATTTCTTTTACTGCCGCTGCCAGATTCTCTCTTTTGGTTACTTTTTTTGCTTCTATATAATAGCCTTGTGCAATCGCCACAAAGTTAGGGTTCACCATTTCGGTTGAGGCATAACGCTTATCAAAAAATAGTTGTTGCCATTGACGTACCATTCCTAAAAACTCGTTATTCAATACGACTATTTTCACAGGAACTTTGTTCTGAAAAATAGTGCCTAACTCTTGGATTGTCATTTGATATCCGCCGTCACCAATAATCGCAACAACTTCCCTTTCTGGAGCCGCCATTTTAGCACCAATTGCTGCTGGCAATGCAAAGCCCATAGTGCCGAGACCACCGGAGGTGATGTTGCTTTTACTAACGTTAAAGTCCGCATAACGACAGGCAATCATTTGATGTTGCCCCACATCTGTAACAATCGCTGCTTCGCCTTTGGTTTGACTGTTTATTTCTTTAAGTACTTCGCCCATAGTAAGGCCTTTGGCTGTTGGATGAAGGTCATTTTTGATCACTTTATCGTATTCAATAGTATATAGATCCTTAAATTTCTGCAACCAATCTGGATGTGAATTAGTATTTAGCAATGATACTAATTTTTTCAAACTTGCTTTGGCATCTCCCAAAACTGCGACATCTGTTTTTACATTTTTATCAATTTCTGCGGGATCGATTTCAAAATGAACAATTTTGGCTTGTGTTGCATACTCGTCTAATTTTCCTGTCACACGATCGTCGAATCGCATTCCAATTGCGATCAATACGTCACATTCATTTGTCAGCACGTTAGGAGCATAATTTCCATGCATTCCAACCATCCCAACATTTAATGGGTGTGCGGTAGGAATTGCTGAAGCGCCCAAAATGGTCCATGCGGATGGGATCCCCGTTTTTTCAATCACAGCCTTCAATTCTTCTTCGGCTTTCCCAAGAATCACGCCTTGACCCCAAACAATCATCGGTTTTTTGGCAGAATTGATAAGCGTAGCGGCAGCGGTAATAGAATTTTCATCTATTTCTGGAACAGGCTTATAGCTACGAACACCTGTACATTTTTTGTATTGGAAGTCAAATTCTTCGAATTGGGCATCCTTTGTAATGTCAATTAAAACAGGTCCTGGACGACCACTTCTAGCAATATAAAAAGCACGAGCAATCACTTCTGGGATTTGAGATGCTTTTGTGATTTGGTGATTCCACTTGGTAACAGGGGTAGAAATTCCAACAATATCTGTTTCCTGAAACGCATCACTCCCTAACAAATGCGATGGCACTTGCCCTGTAATACATACAATGGGTGTTGAGTCTATTTGTGCGTCTGCTATTCCTGTAATTAAATTGGTTGCACCGGGTCCCGAAGTGGCCATAGCAACACCTACTTTTCCAGAAATACGGGCATAGCCTTGAGCAGCATGAGCGGCACACTGTTCGTGTCTTGTAAGCACGTGGTTTATTTTGCCTTCATATTTATAGAGTTCATCATACACGGGCATAATAGCTCCGCCAGGATAACCATATAAAACCTCTACGCCTTCGGCTAATAAACATCTTACAATCGCTTCACTTCCTGAAATACGTTCTTTTGGTTGCTCTAAGTATTCCTTTTGTTTGGAGGTTACTGTTTCCATAATTATATTTTAAAATTCATCGGTTACACACCCTTCAGATGCCGATGAAACCGTTCTTGCATATTTATATAATACCCCTCTAGATACTTTAAGATCGGGTGCATTCCACTGGGCTTTTCGTTCTTTAAGTTCTTTTTCAGAAACCTCAAGAAGAATTGAATTTGTTTCGGCATCGATAGTGATGATATCTCCATCTTTTACCAGAGCTATCACTCCACCTTCTTGTGCTTCTGGTGTAATATGGCCCACAACAAATCCGTGTGTACCGCCTGAAAAACGTCCATCAGTAATTAAAGCGACATCTTTTCCTAAACCAGCGCCCATAATAGCTGCCGTTGGTTTTAACATTTCTGGCATTCCAGGTCCTCCTTTAGGACCTTCGTAACGAATGACAACTACATCGCCTTTATGAACTTTTCCATCACGAATGCCGTCATTAGCATCGTATTCTCCTTCAAAAACTTTTGCAGGGCCTCTAAATTTCAAGCCTTCTTTTCCTGTAATTTTAGCGACACTTCCTTCGGATGCTAAATTTCCATAAAGCATTCGTAAATGTCCTGAAGTTTTGATTGGCTCTTCAATTGTTTTGATTACATCTTGACCTTCAGAAAGATCTTGTACTTCAGATAAATTTTCAGCAATTGTTTTTCCGGTCACAGTCAAACAATCTCCATGAAGGAGTCCTTTGTTTAATAAGTATTTCATCACGGCTGGAATTCCTCCAACACGGTGTACATCTTCCATTAGGTATTTTCCACTGGGTTTCAAATCTGCTAAAAATGGGGTGCTATCACTAATTCTTTGAAAATCTTCAAGTGTAAATTTTATTTGGGATGCTCTTGCAATGGCTAAAAAATGGAGAACTGCATTGGTAGAACCGCCTAGAATGGTCACAAGTCGAATGGCATTTTCAAGGGATTTTTTGGTGATAACATCTGATGGCTTTATATCTTTTTCGAGCAATATGCGCATGGCTTCTCCTGCTTTAATTGCTTCGTTCTTTTTTTCTTCGCCTGTTGCTGGATTAGAGGAGTTAAAAGGCAAGGCCATTCCAAGTGCTTCAATGGCAGAGGCCATTGTATTAGCAGTGTACATCCCTCCACAAGCCCCAGCTCCTGGACACGCTTTCTCTACAATTTGATCGAATTCAGACTCAGACATTGTGCCTGCTACTTTACTTCCCCAAGCTTCAAATGCGGAAACAACATCTAGTTTTTTTCCATTATGACATCCCGAATCAATCGTTCCTCCATATACCAAAATGGCAGGCTTGTCAACCCGAATCATGGCCATTAAAGCGCCTGGCATGTTTTTGTCGCAACCCACAACCGTGATCAATCCATCATAACTCATTGCTTGAACAACAGTTTCCATGGAATCTGCAATGATATCTCTTGAGGGTAAAGAGAAACGCATTCCTGGTGTTCCCATTGAAATTCCATCGCTCACACCTATCGTGTTAAAAATAAGCCCTACAACTTCTTTGTTTAAAGTGCCTTCTTTTACCAACTTGGCTAAATCATTGAGGTGCATGTTACAAGGGTTGCCTTCATAACCTGTACTTGCAATTCCAACCAAGGGTTTTTCGAAATCCTCTTTAGTAAGCCCTATGGCATGTAGCATTGCTTGCGCTGCTGGCTGTGTTGGGTCTTGAGTTACCGTTCGGCTGTATTTGTTTAGTTGTTTCATGTGTCGAAATTATATTTTTACGCAGTTAGCGGGGAGATTATCTCTTTAAATGATCTAAACTCAACTGTTTAGAGTTGCTGTTAAACTATTGTTTTTTAGATAGTTACCCCACATATTGTATGACGTTCAGTGCTCAAAATAATATTAAACACGTGGCAAGTCACTATCGTCTTTTAGAGGCAATACGGAACTGCCCATCAAATAAGCATCTACGTGGTGTGCCGCCTGTCTTCCTTCAGAGATAGCCCAAACAATTAAGGATTGTCCGCGTCGCATGTCTCCTGCTACAAATATACCGGGTACATTCGTAACATAATCTTTAGTGGTGGCTTTGATGTTGGTTCTAAAATCCATTTCTAAACCAAATTGATCTGCCAATGTTTTTTCAGCACCTGTAAATCCTAGTGCCAATAATACTAAATCACAATCCCAAAGTTTTTCAGAATTTGGAACTTCATTTAATTGTGGACGTTCACCTTCTTTAAAAATCCATTCAACCTCAACGGTTTTTAAGGCTTTTAAGTTGCCTTTATCATCTCCAATAAATTCTTTGGTAGAGATGCTAAAAAATCGTTCTACTCCTTCTTGATGTGAAGAGGTTGTCTTTAGCTTCATTGGCCAATAGGGCCACGGTTGATTTGCAGGACGTCCTTCTGAGGGTTTCGATAAAATTTCAAAATTCGTAACAGATGTTGCACCATGACGGTTGGACGTTCCAATACAATCGGAGCCTGTATCTCCTCCACCTATTACAATAACGTTTTTGCCTTTCGCTGATACAATGTCTTTAAAATCTACCAACCCATCCACATACTGGTTGTTCAGTTTTAAAAACTCCATTGCTTGATGAACGCCTTTTAAATCTGCACCTGGTATTGGAATGTTTCGTTTTACAGTTGCCCCACCACATAATACTACGGCGTCAAAATCTGATTTTAATTGATTTGCATCTATGTTTTCACCAACATGTGCATTGGTTTTAAAGAGGATTCCTTCTTCTTCCAAGACTTTAAGGCGACGATCAATCACATTTTTTTCCATTTTAAAATCTGGAATTCCATAGCGTAATAATCCTCCTACTTTTTTGTCGCGTTCAAAAACAGTGACGGAATGCCCTGCTCTATTTAACTGTTGTGCCGCAGCAAGTCCAGCAGGTCCAGAGCCTATCACAGCAACTGTTTTATCGGTTCTTACCTTTGGTGGTTGTGCTGTGATCCAGCCTTCCGTAAAGGCAGTTTCAACAATGTTTTTTTCGATGTTTTCAATACTTACAGGGTCTTCATTGATTCCTAAAACACATGCTTCTTCGCATGGTGCCGGACATAATCTGCCTGTAAATTCTGGAAAATTATTGGTAGAATGTAAAATTTCTGCCGCTTCTTTCCATTTGCCTTTGTAAACTTTATCGTTAAAATCTGGTATTAAATTTCCAAGTGGACAGCCGCTATGACAAAACGGAATTCCGCAATCCATACAGCGTGCACCTTGTTCTTTTAATTTAGATGTTTCTAATGGAATTGTAAATTCCTTGTAGTTTTTTATTCTTTCTTTTGGCGCTTCATAGGTTTCGTCCTGACGCTCAAACTCTAAAAATCCTGTGATCTTTCCCATCCTTAAACTGTTTCTAGTTGTTCTTTTTCTAATCTTAATAACGCCTGTCTGTATTCTTCTGGCAGTACTTTTTTGAATTTAGGAAGCATTGCCTCCCAGTCTTCTAAAATCCGTTTTGCTAATGGACTTGACGTCGCCACAAAATGATTTTCGATTAAGGTTCGTAGTTGATTTACGTCTTCCTCAAATTCGATTGGGTCGATATTTAAATCGGCACCATTACAATTGTGAGTAAATGTGTTATCGGAATCTAGGACATAGGCAATTCCGCCACTCATTCCTGCTCCAAAATTTCTTCCAACACTTCCAAGAATTACCGCAATACCTCCAGTCATGTACTCACAACCGTGGTCCCCAATTCCTTCAACAACGGCTTTAGCACCTGAGTTACGAACACAAAAACGTTCGCCAGCTTTTCCGTTGATATAAACTTCTCCAGCTGTTGCGCCATAGAGTGTTACATTTCCTGTGATGATATTGTCTTCTGGAACAATTGTACTTGTTTCAGGAACTTTGATGATTAGTTTTGCACCCGACAATCCTTTTCCTAGATAATCGTTGGTGTTTCCATGAACGGTCATGGTCACCCCTTTGGTTGTAAAAGCTCCAAAACTTTGTCCTGCAGAACCATTAAAATCTATGTTTATGGTGTCTTGTGGCAAGCCATCTGCGCCATAAATTTTTGAGATTTCATTACTTAAAATCGCTCCAACAGCTCTGTCAATATTTGTAATTGGAAGCTTCAAATGTGTGCGTTGTCTTCTAAAAATTCCTTGATGTGCTTGTTTGATTATTTTGAAATCTAAATGGACATCGAGGTTGTGATCTTGCTCCTCAGTGTTGTATAACTTTACATCGTCTGCGACTTCAACTTTATGTAGAATAGGTGTTAAATCAACACCTGAAGCTTTGTAATGTTCAATGGCTTTATTGCGGTTTAATTTTTGAACCTGACCCACCATTTCATCAACGGTTTTAAAGCCTAATTGTGCCATGATTTCACGCAATTCTTGCGCTACGAAATACATATAATTCACCACGTGCTCTGGTTTTCCTTTGAATTTTTTACGCAATTCTGGGTTCTGAGTTGCGATT
The DNA here is from genome assembly GCA_018608725.1 of Flavobacteriaceae bacterium. Lineage (GTDB taxonomy): Bacteria > Bacteroidota > Bacteroidia > Flavobacteriales > Flavobacteriaceae > Hel1-33-131. The sequence goes on along the minus strand of JABAZA010000026.1, from coordinate 3,916 downwards.
CCTACAGGACAGGTATTTAAATGGCAAACTCGCATCATAATACATCCCGAAGCGACTAAAGGAGCGGTTGCAAAACCAAACTCTTCAGCACCTAATAGACATGCAATCGCAACGTCACGTCCGGTTTTTAACTGCCCATCACATTCCAAAACAATTCGATTTCTCAAATTATTCATCACCAATGTTTGTTGTGCTTCGGCAATTCCTAATTCCCAAGGAAGTCCTGCGTGTTTTAAAGAGGTTAATGGTGACGCTCCTGTACCGCCATCAAAACCAGAGATTAATACTACGTCTGCTTTGGCTTTTGCTACTCCAGCTGCCACGGTTCCGACACCAATTTCTGACACCAATTTAACATTCACTCGAGCCGTTCTATTAGCGGATTTTACATCGTATATTAGTTGTGATAAATCTTCAATAGAATAAATATCGTGGTGTGGTGGTGGTGAAATCAATCCTACATAGGGAGTTGAGTTTCTTGTTTTTGCAATTTCGCGGTTTACTTTTGGACCAGGTAATTGACCGCCCTCACCAGGTTTTGCGCCTTGTGCAATTTTTATTTGAATTTCATTGGCACTGGTTAAGTAATTTGAAGTCACTCCAAATCGTCCAGAGGCAACTTGCTTAATCGCTGAGTTTCTCCAATCTCCTTGTGCATTTTTATAGAAACGATCTTCATCTTCTCCTCCTTCACCAGAATTACTTTTTCCGCCAATTCTATTCATGGCAACCGCTAAGTTTTCGTGGGCTTCCTTACTAATAGACCCATAAGACATGGCGCCTGTTTTGAATCGTTTTACGATTTCGGTCCAAGGTTCAACCTCATCAATTGAGATGGGATCAAATTGATCAAATTCAAACAAACCTCTGATGGTCATAAGTCGCTTGGATTGGTCGTCAACGAGCTCTGAGTATTCTTTAAAAGTAGAGGCTTTATTCGTACGAACTGATTCTTGAAGTTTTGCAACGGTTAGTGGATTAAACATGTGTTTTTCCTGTCCACGTCGCCATCTGTATTCGCCACCAATTTCAATATCTGATTCAATATTCGGATTGAAGGCTTTTTTATGTCGTTTTACAATTTCTTTTTCAATTTCTATCAACCCAATTCCTTGAATTCGAGTTGGCGTATTTGGAAAATACTTTTCAACGGTGTTTGAATTGATTCCAACACACTCATATAATTGAGACCCTCGGTATGAATTAAGTGTAGAAATACCGATTTTATTCATCACTTTCAAGATGCCTTTTCCGATCGCTTTATTGTAATTTTTAATCGCAGTGAGGTATTCTAAATCTGAGATTTCAGAGTCTTTAATTTGTTTTTCAACAATTTCATTGACGATATATGGGTTCACTGCGCTTGCTCCAAAACCAAATAAGAGTGCAAAATGATGAACTTCTCTTGGTTCTGCAGATTCTATAATCAAACTGATTCTTGAGCGTTTGTTGAGTTTATGCAACGCATGGTTCACATAGGAACAGGCTAAAAGGGCCGGAATTGGCGCATGATTTTCATCTACAAATCGATCGGATAAAATAATAATATTCGCGCCTTCATCGATTGCTTTGGACGCTTTGTTTACCAAGACTTCGAGTGCACTTTCTAATTCGTTTAAGCCACGATTTACTTCATACAGCATCGAAATAGATTCTACTTTGAAGTTTGGGTTTGTGTCATAATTTCTGATTTTATCTAAATCGTGCTTTGAAATTACAGGGTTTTGAATTTTTAGCTTTTTACATGCCTCAGAATTGATATCAAAAATATTGGTGTCGCTTCCAAGAGTTAAACTAATGTCTGTAATTAATTCTTCACGTATTCCATCTAATGGAGGATTGGTTACTTGCGCAAAGATTTGTTTGAAATAATTGTAAATCAGTTGAGGGCGTTCGGACAAAACAGCAATTGGTGTATCACTACCCATAGAGCCTATCGGTTCTTTCCCTAACTGTGCCATTGGGCGGATAATGGTATTTAGATCCTCTTTGGTGTATCCAAAAGCAACTTCTCGTTTCTTTAAATCCACCTCGTCATATTTAATAGGACCTTTTTTGGCAGAGATGTCTTTTAAATGTACTAAGTTTTCGTTCAGCCATTTTCTGTACGGTTGTTTCGCTGCGATTTTTTCTTTGATTTCTTCATCGTTTACGATACGCCCTTCATTCATATCTACAAGAAACATTTTTCCTGGTTCTAAGCGTCCGTGGAATTCAACTTCTTCTGGCTCAATATCCACCACTCCTGTTTCAGAGGACATGATGACATTCCCGTTTTTAGTTACTGTATATCGAGACGGTCTGAGTCCATTTCGGTCTAAAACAGCTCCAATGAAATTTCCATCGGTAAAAGGGATCGATGCAGGACCATCCCATGGCTCCATTAGACAAGAATTATATTCGTAAAATGCCTTTTTAGAATCGGACATGTCTGGATTTTTTTCCCAAGCTTCAGGGACTAACATCATCATGACTTCAGGAAGTGAGCGGCCGGTCATTAATAATAATTCGACCACCATGTCTAGGGTTGCTGAATCCGATTTTCCTTTTAGAATTGTGGGGATAATTTTTTTGATGTCCTCTCCAAAAGCATCACTTTTTATGATTTCTTCTCTAGAATACATACGTGAGACATTTCCTCTTAGGGTATTGATTTCTCCATTATGACATATATATCGAAAGGGCTGTGCCAAATCCCAGGTCGGGAAGGTGTTGGTTGAAAAACGTTGGTGAACAAGCGCCAATCGGGTGTCTAAGGCAGAGTTGAAAAGATCCAGATAATATTCATTGATATGTTCTGGCTTTAGTAAGCCTTTAAAAATGATAATTTTTGTTGAGAGACTTGGAAGGTAAAAGAATTTTGATTCTGATAACTTAGAGTCATATATTGTATGTTCTGATATTTTCCGTGCTGCAAACAATTTCAAGTTAAAATCAAACTCCGATTGTTTTGGGTCTGATTTTCCAACAAATACTTGCATTACAAAAGGCTCAGTTGTTTTGGCTATTTCTCCTAACACATCACTATTAACAGGAACTTCTCTCCAACCTAAAATATGCAGTCCTTGGTTTTTAATTTCGGTTTCAAAAACTTCTACACAATAGGCTCTTTGGTTTTCTTTTCTTGGTAAAAAAACATTACTAACCGCATAGTCACCAGCTTCTGGCAATTCGAAATCACAATATGCTTTAAAAAATTCATGAGGAATATCGATAAGAATTCCTGCGCCATCCCCAGTCACACCATCAGAGCTAACCGCCCCTCTGTGTTCTAGTTTTACTAAAATTTCTAATGCTTTATGAATAATGTCATTGGATCGTTTACCTGTCAAACTGCATATAAATCCTGCACCACAATTGTCGTGTTCAAACTCGGGTAAATAAAGTCCTTGCTTTTCTAACATACTTAAAAATTATTTCTGGTTTAATCTTAATAAGCCTGAAAGATAATTGGTAAAAACCTATTTTAAAAAAAGCCTAGTCACTTTTTCGAAATTCCAATTTAGAATACCTATAAATGCATTTTGAACAATGAAAACCTTGTTAGACTACCGAATAATCAATAGGGAAATTGGTTGTTTTCTTGATAACGAGTTTAGAGTCACAAATTCTAAGTAAATGAGTTCACAACAAAATTTGAGTTGTTGAAATATTAAAAATATATTAATAATAATTGTGATACCCCAAAAATATAGGGGCTCAAATTAATTATTACATAAAAATAATGTAATACCCCTTATTTTTTTAGGGGTGTGTATGAATAATACTTAGTTTTGAGCCGTTAACTAAAAATATTAACTACTAAAATTAACTATTATGAAAAAAATTATTTTAAGTGCAATTGTTTTTGTTGGAGCCATGACTCTAAACGCACAAGATGAAGCTCCTAAACTATCAATCTCAGGAACGGTAGATG
>JABAZA010000069.1 GCA_018608725.1 Flavobacteriaceae bacterium | reverse complement strand
ATATCTTTGCAAAAATTTTTTAGTTGAGTAAAACCATCCTTTCTCAAAAATTTCAACAGTCTTTGATTCATCAAAAACTGAGCACTGTGCTGTCCGAACCCAAGCAAAAAGTGCATTTGAAAGGAGTTTTAGGGTCTTCTTTATCTTTCACAATTGCTCGTGTATTTAAAACAATCAACCAACCATTTTTGTTGATTTTTGAAAACAAGGAAGAAGCGGCCTATTTCCTGAATGACCTCGAGGAATTACTCGATGACAACGAAGTGTTGTTTTATCCAGGAAGTTATCGCAGGCCTTATCAAATTGAAGAAACCGACAATGCCAATGTATTGTTGCGTGCTGAGGTATTAAGTCGAATCAATTCTCAAAAAAAACCAGCACTTATTGTCACCTATCCAGAAGCACTTTTTGAAAAAGTATTGTCTAGAAAAGAATTGGAGAAATCCACCTTTAAAGTGGTGGCAGGCGAAACATTGAACTTAGATTTCTTTAATGAAGTTCTTTTCGAGTATCAGTTCCAACGGGTTGATTTTGTCACTGAACCTGGAGAGTTTTCAGTCCGTGGGGGGATTGTGGATGTGTTTTCATTTTCGCATGACAAACCCTATCGAATTGAATTTTTTGGGGATGAAGTGGACAGCATTCGAACCTTTGATATTGAATCCCAACTCTCTATCAAACCCATCAAAAAACTTCAAATCATTCCCAACATTGAGCATAAATTACGCAACGAAACCCGCCAAGGGTTTTTAGAATATACTACTTCCAAAACGCGGGTCTTTGCTAAAAATATCCCTACGTTTTTAGCAGCAACGGATACACTTCAAGAAAAAGCTACCGAGGCATATAATGAGCTTTCTACGGATCTCAATCACAGCCGCCCAGAAGATTTGTTTTGCACCTCTGCTGAGTTCAAATCTCAGTTGTTGGACTTTTCGGTCGTTGAATTTGGAAGCACCGCTGTTTTAGCTCCTAAAAAAGAACAACAATTAGAGGTTCAAGTCAGTCCTCAACCCTCCTTTAATAAGCAGTTCAACCGCATTATAGAAGATTTAAACACCCATCACGATTTGGGCTATCAAAATTATATCTGTTGTTCAAACCCTCAGCAAGCGCAGCGGTTTTATGACATTTTTGAAACCGTTGATCAAGACGTCCACTGTCAAATCATTGTATTGTCCTTATACCAGGGATTCATCGATCATGACAAAAAAATTGTGTGTTATACCGATCATCAAATTTTTGAACGGTATCATAAATTTCATCTTAAAAATGGATTTTCTAAAAAACAATCCATTACCCTTAAAGAACTCACAAAACTCGAAATCGGCGATTATATCACACATATTGATCATGGGATAGGAAAGTTTGGAGGCCTTCAAAAGATTGATGTAGAAGGCAAAAAACAAGAAGCCATCAAGCTATTTTATGGCGAACGAGATGTTTTATATCTCAGCATTCATGCCCTTCACAAAATCACCAAATTTAATGGAAAAGATGGCAAGCCTCCAAAAGTCTATAAGCTAGGAAGCAAGGCTTGGAAAGTGTTAAAGCAAAAAACCAAATCAAGGGTTAAGGAAATTGCCTTTAATTTGATAAAACTCTATGCCAAACGCAAGTTAAAAACAGGCTTCAGATACAACCCTGATACTTCTATGCAGATGGAGTTGGAAGCCTCCTTTGTTTTTGAAGACACTCCCGATCAAATAACAGCGACCGCCGATATCAAATCAGATATGGAAAGCGATCGTCCGATGGACCGTTTGATTTGTGGGGATGTAGGATTCGGAAAAACAGAAGTCGCTCTCAGAGCCGCTTTTAAAGCCGTTGATAATGGCAAACAAGTCGCTATTTTGGTGCCAACTACAATTCTAGCATTTCAACATGCCAAAACATTTAAAGCACGATTGAAAGAATTCCCTGTGAGGGTTGATTATATCAACCGGTTCAAAACCACCAAACAACGCAAAGAAACTCTAGAACAATTAGAGTCGGGGAGTTTAGATATTATTATTGGGACACATCAATTGGTGAATAAATCCGTGAAATTTAAAGACTTAGGCTTGTTAATTGTCGATGAGGAACAAAAATTTGGAGTGGCAGTCAAAGAAAAACTCAAAACCCTCAAAGACAATGTGGATGTACTCACACTGACCGCAACTCCCATTCCGCGAACCCTTCAGTTTAGTTTGATGGCAGCTCGGGATTTATCGGTGATTACAACCCCACCACCCAACCGTTTTCCGATCGAAAGCAATGTCATTCGTCTCAACGAAGAAGTCATTCGTGATGCCATTCAATATGAAATTCAACGGGCAGGGCAGGTCTATTTTATTCACAACCGAATTGAAAATATTAAAGAAGTAGCGGGACTTTTACAGCGATTGGTACCCGATGCCAAAATTCGTGTGGGACATGGTCAAATGGAAGGACGTAAGTTAGAGCAATTGATGCTCGATTTTATGGATGGTCAATTTGATGTTTTGGTCAGTACCACCATAGTAGAAAGTGGTTTGGATGTGCCCAATGCCAACACCATTTTAATTAACAATGCCAATAATTTTGGACTGAGTGACTTACACCAAATGCGGGGGCGAGTGGGACGTAGCAACAAAAAAGCATTTTGTTATTTTATCACACCCGAGTATCATGCGATGACCGATGAGGCACGCAAACGCATTTCTGCTTTAGAGCAATACACAGCTCTTGGGAGTGGTTTTAATATTGCCATGAAAGATTTAGAAATTCGTGGGGCAGGGGATTTGTTGGGAGGTGAGCAAAGCGGGTTTATAAATGATATTGGATTTGAAACCTATCAAAAAATTCTCAATGAAGCTATCGAAGAACTTAAAGAAACCGAATTTAAGACGCTTTATAACGAAGACATTAACACCAAAGAATTTGTAAGAGATGTAACCATTGACACAGATTTTTCTTTATTATTTCCAGATGATTACGTCAATAATATTACTGAGCGTTTAAGCCTCTATACGCAATTAAACACACTGAAAACCGAAGATGAATTGCAGCGTTTTGAACGCGATTTAATCGATCGATTTGGAGCATTGCCCACACAAGTGGTCGATCTTTTAGACAGTGTACGCATCAAGTGGTTGGCAACGACTTTAGGGTTTGACAAAGTAGTGATGAAAAACCACAAACTAGTCGGATATTTTATTAGTGACCAAGACAGTCGTTTTTATCAAAGCATTCATTTCTCAAAAATACTGCAATACGTTCAAGCACACCCAAAAAGCTGTTCTATTAAGGAAAAACAAATGCGTTTAGGGCTTCGTCTTTTGATGCGTTTTTCTGACATCAACTCTGTGCAACAAGGGTTAGAAGCCTTGAAACCTATTTTAGCACCCTAGTTTTTGTCATAAGATGCTTATATTTGGGGTCTATAAACACCCCAGCTTATGCGTAAATACCTTCTATATTTAAGTTTATTCAGTCCTCTTTTAGCAGTGGCACAACACCAAATCAAAGGCGTTTTTTCTCCTGCCAATGCATTCAAAACAACCATGTTATACCACCTTTCGGAGGGCAAAACAAACTATGTGGCGTATGGAGCGGTCAACCCCAATGGCGAAATGCAAATCGAACTCGAGGCGTCTGCTCCTGCGGGCATGTATCGATTGGTATATGCACTCCCTCAATCCGAAAATAACTTTGAATTCATTTACTCCGGAACCGAGTCTGTGTTGTTTAATTTTAAGAATGAAACGGGGGTAGAATTTACCAACTCCAAAGAAAATCAACTTCTGCAATCGTACCACCAATTGATGGCAAATGCACAAAATGAGTTTGTACAACTGTACACACAGCCAACGCTAGATACTTTGAATTACAAACTTCGTGCTCAAAAAATAGACAGTCTTCAGAAGGCGTACGAACGGCTTTCAAAAGGAACCCTTGCGGCACATTTTATTTCAGCGACCAAGCCCTATATTCCTTCGCATATTGAAACAGTTTCTGAATACATATCTAATCTAAAAACAAAGTATTTTGAAGCCATAGATTTTAAAGACCCCGTTCTTCAAAATTCTAATTTTATAATCGACAAATTCCTTGACTATGTATTTCGGATGCAATTTTCTGAAATCCCTTCCCTTCTAGACTATCAATCAAATATAGATGTGGTCTATAAGACCTTAGCAACTACCGAGCCGTCCTACCAATTAACAACGTTGAATGCTTTTAGGGAACTCCTAGAAACCTCTGGCGATGCTGCTTTGGCGGTCTATCTCACAAAAACCTATGTATTACCGTTGGCACGTCAACAAAACGACACAGAACTCATCACAACTTTAGAAACCTTTATGCGAATTGCTTTGGGAGAAAAAGCCCCTAATTTTGTCTTAGAAAACCCTTCGGAAACTTCAAACGTATCGCTTTATGATTTGGCCGGTGCGGACAGCTATTTATTGATTTTTTGGAGCAGCGATTGCAGCCATTGTTTAAATGAACTTCCTGAAGTTCATGCCTATATTTCAAGTCACCCCGAAAAAAAGATCACAGTGGTAGCCATAGGAATCGAAAAGAACCCAGCCCAATGGAGTAAAACAATTCTACCATGGTCGGAATTCACACACAGCATTGCCAAAGGAAAATGGACCCATGAGATCACAAAAACCTATGCGATTCAATCCACGCCAACCTACTTTGTGTTGGATGCTTCCAAAGTCATTACAGCCAAGCCCTATTCCTTAAACGACTTAAAAGCGGTGTTGGATCAAAAGTGATAGAATGCATTTTCGATATGCTCCAATTCTAAATTGTGCGGTGTGAGTACAATCGCAATGATATCAAAACGCACTTCCATCACTAAATTTTTGGAGGTCACAAAATAATCCACTATTTTGATGATGCGTTGTATTTGTGCTGGTTTCAGAAACTCTTCGGGGGCACCAAAGTCAGAATTACTTCGGGTTTTTACTTCTACCGCTGCCAAACAGTTGCCTTTTTGTGCTAAAACATCCACCTCACCTTTCAAGTAGCGATAGTTTTGTGCCAAAATCCGATAGCCTTTAGACTTCAAATACTCCACTGCCTTGCGTTCTCCTAAAATGCCACGTTTGTAGGACTCAGACATTGGAATCTTATTTTTTTAGAAATTCATAGGCCCGTTCAACTTTGGCAATCCGTACTTTATAGTGTTGGTACCAACGGTTTTGACCTTCCCTTTGTGCATTTTGATGCTCCAAATGATCCTTCCAGCGTTTGATTGCCTCCAAGTCGCTCCAATAAGAAATAGTAATCCCAATGTCAGACTGCGCATTTTCCATCCCCAAAAAGCCTTCTTGTTCAACTGCGAGTGCATTCATAAGAGCGTTCATTTCGGCGTAGCCTTTGGGGTCTGTTGTACGTACAGAACTAAAAATAACGGCATAATAGGGGGGTGTTGGAGTGTTTGAAATCATACAAAAAAGATTAATCTATAAATAAGACCCGTATTTTTGATTTGGTCACTTCCAATCGAGTGTTTCTTCCAAAATAAAGGGCGCGATTTTCAAATTCATGTCCTGCCGGAAACCCAAAAGCAACCGGTACTTTGGTATCTTTGAGCACCTCTAAAACGGTAGCTTCAATGGAGTGTCCCCAACTGGGATCGTTGGTTTTAATTTGACTCATATCGCCAACAATCACCCCGGCACAGTCTTTAAAATAACCGGCACGTTTCAAACTTTGTAACTGCCGATCGATATGGTATTTGTATTCGCCAATTTCTTCTATAAAAACAAGCTTTCCATTGGTATCAAGTTGTGTACTACTCCCCAATCCAGCAGTCAATAAAGACAAATTTCCGCCCACAAGAAATCCTGTTGCAGTTCCGGGTCTGTTCTCAGAATGTCCCTCGATTTCATAATTTTTTAAGCTGCCAAACAGTCCCGCTTTTAAGGTTTCTACCGACTGTTCTATGGCGCTGGCATCGTCCGTAAGGTTGATACACATCATGGCATGCAAACTTTCATAACCCAAATTATTTAAGGCATTGTGCAAAACCGTCACGTCTGAGTACCCAACAATCCATTTGGGATGGGTTTTAAATTTTTCAAAATTCAAAGCATCAATAATTCGAAGCAATCCATAGCCCCCACGTGCGCACCAAATTGCTTTGACAGTTGGGTTGTCCAAGGCCAGTTGAAAATCGCTTGTTCGTTGGGCATCTGTGCCTGCAAAATGATGGGCTTTTGTTTGGAGTTGCGATCCAAAAACCACTTCCAATCCCCAACGGTTCAAAAGCATTTTTGTTTTTTGAATCACTTCTGCATCCTGTTTTAAAACTCCTGAAGGTGCCACAATGGCGACTGTATCTCCAGTTTTTAAATAGGGTGGTCGTATTAATTCTGAAGAGGGGTTCGAAGAAAAAGAGGAAGTGTTAGAGAAATCCATAAGCGTCTTATTTGGTTCTGAGTGGGTCAGCATAAAAAGGCACCACATTAAAGTCTTAAGCATCATTTTTAAGGGCTTTTTGTAAAGATAGGAATTTCTGTAAAGTTCTGTTTCAAATTGGACGTAATATTGTGTATTTTTGTGTTCATAATTCAGAATTCAATGTCAAAACGTTTTACAATTACCGCTGCCTTACCTTACACGAATGGCCCCATTCATATTGGTCATTTGGCCGGTGTGTATGTACCTGCAGACATCTATGCACGTTACTTGCGTTTACAAGGTCATGATGTGGCTTTTATTTGTGGAAGTGATGAACACGGAGTGCCCATCACCCTCAAAGCCAAAAAAGAAGGTGTTACTCCTCAGGATATTGTAGATCGCTACCATGCCAATATCAAAACCTCTTTTGACGATTTTGGCATTTCGTTTGATAATTATTCCAGAACCTCTGCAAAAAATCATCACGAAACTGCTTCTGAATTTTTTAAGACACTTTATGAGAACGGTGAATTTATTGAAGAAACAACCGCTCAACTATACGATGCGGAAGCCAATCAGTTTTTGGCCGATCGGTTTGTAGTGGGAACCTGCCCAAAATGTGGCAATGAAGAAAGTTATGGCGATCAGTGTGAGGCCTGTGGAACGACCCACAATGCCACGGATTTAATCAACCCAAAATCAGCCATAACTGGGGCAACTCCCAGTTTAAAAGAAACAAAACATTGGTTTTTACCACTCGATAAACATCAAGCATTCTTAAAGGAATGGATTTTAGATGGACATAAAGCCGATTGGAAACCAAACGTTTATGGGCAATGTAAATCGTGGATCGAGGACGGTTTACGTCCACGTGCTGTCACTCGCGATTTGGATTGGGGGATTCCTGTTCCTGTCAAAGGCGGCGATGGAAAAGTACTTTATGTGTGGTTTGATGCACCTATTGGCTACATCTCATCCACCAAAGAATGGGCACAGCGTCAAGGCAAGGATTGGGAACCGTATTGGAAAGACAAAGCCAGCACTTTGGTACATTTTATAGGAAAGGATAACATAGTATTTCACTGCATTATATTTCCAGCAATGCTCAAAGCAGAAGGGAGTTATATCCTCCCCGAAAATGTCCCTGCCAATGAATTTCTAAACCTTGAAGGTCAAAAATTATCCACCTCCAAAAACTGGGCGGTTTGGTTGCCAGAGTACTTAAAAGACTTCCCTGAAAAACAGGATGTATTGCGGTATGTATTAACGGCAACAGCTCCCGAAACAAAAGATACAGACTTTACATGGAAGGAATTCCAAGCACGAAATAACAACGAACTTGTGGCTATTTTTGGAAACTTCATTAATAGAGTGCTTGTATTGACTCATAAATACTATGAAGGAAGTGTGCCGAGTCCAAAGGCATTTTCTGAGATCGATACTGAAACTTTAGAAAAAGTAAACGCCTTTCCTGCGAGTTTATCAAAATCGATTGAGCGCTACCGTTTTAGAGAAGCCAGTCAGGAACTGATGAACCTGGCTCGTTTGGGAAATAAATATTTAGCCGATGAAGAACCGTGGAAATTGATCAAAACGGATCCAGAACGGGTACAAACCATTATGTATGTGGCCCTTCAGGTTTCGGCTGCTTTGGCCATTGTTTCTGAACCGTTTTTACCAACAACTTCTCAAAAACTAAAAACAATGCTTCAGTTGCCAACCCATTCTTGGGAGGCGGTAGAAAAGGGAGCGACTCTTTTAGAACCGGCACACCAAATTGGAACAGCCACCTTATTATTTGCTAAAATTGAAGATGCTGAGATTGAACACCAATTAGAAAAATTAGCCCAAAGTAAATTGGCAAACACCCTTTCCAACAAGGTTGTAGAACCTCAAAAAGAAACCGTTTCTTTTGAAGATTTTTCGAAGTTAGATATGCGAGTGGGAACCATTATTTCGGCTGAAAAAATGCCCAAAGCCAAAAAATTATTGGTGCTTCAAGTAGATACAGGCTTGGATATTCGCACGATTGTGTCCGGCATTGCGGATAGTTTTACGGCCGAATCTGTGGTTGGAAAACGCGTCACCGTTTTGGTGAATTTAGCCCCACGTGCCTTGCGAGGTGTCGAAAGTCAAGGAATGATTTTAATGACCGAAACTCCCGATGGTCAACTTGTTTTTGTGAATCCCGATGCGGCTCATGAGGCAGCTAATGGACTAAAAATTAGCTAGAGTGGCATGGTTTATCCTCAACACACAGCTTGTTTTTTTTAAAAAAAAAGCACTCTAGTTCGTGACGTCTCATGCGTTTCCCTTACCAAAAGTAAGGGAATAACTTACTTGTAATCAACCACTTACAAACACCAAAAAACCGTTCTACATATTATTTACCCGTTTGTTACATAATTTTGCCGTTTGTTACATGGTATTAGTATGTTTCACTATTAACCCCTTTATTGCATTAGAATTTGTAAAGTAGATTCATTTCATCTTAAAAAGCTTCTCCATTCATTTGGAGGAGCTTTTTTTTTTAGACACTGCCTTGCCTTGTCACCCCTGCCCGCCTGCGGCAGGCCTTCTGCCACGCAAAAACCTTACTTTTTGTAGGGATATCCGCATTTTTACAACGGTTTTTACACGCAATTCGCCCTTTTTTAAGCCCTAAAATTCCCGTTTATTACTTAAATTAAAGTGTTTATTACGTCAATATGCCGTTTGTTACTCTGTTCTTTTGGTTTAGAATCTTTGTCACCACCTTTAGCCCATTAATTGAATCCGAAAGCTTATTTAAGCATCGAAATCGTACTTCTTACTTATGTATTTTAAACAATTTACCAAACTCTACAATCTCCATGTTTTGCCAGCGGCACATGCAGGTATTCTCTTAGGCAATCTTGTATGGAAGCCCTTTTGGGGAGCCCCCAAACTCAGTCATCCCGGTATGCCCAACCATATCGGTAATGCCTTGTATGACATTCAACAGATCAACAGAGCACAATGGCACAACCTACTCAAAGAAATGGATGTGAACATTTGTCAGAACGCCAATTTGGCACAACTCAAAATCAATAATGCCTCTGAAACAGCTACGACACTGCTTGAAGTTATAGGCTTTGGTTTTGAACAAAACCATTTGGTTAAATCCGAAATCTCTGGAGTCTGTACCAAAGTTATGGACAATAAAATGCGGGTGAAGTTAGACCAACATCTCGAACAATTGAAAACCAATAACCAACTAAGACCCCTGTTTCGAAACCCACGAAAGGTATATATTATCACAGAACTCTATTATGGTGCACTAACCATCAAAGTTGAAAAGGGGTATGAGATGGCTTTTAAACTCAAGCTTAAAAACACAAAGTGGCCGGTACTTACCAAAGTCAATTCAGACTTAGAATACGAATACACCTTTGAACATAATGAGGTGCCTTTTGCCTATAAAATGGAACGCATTCACGGGTTTAATGGATGATGTCTGACTCCTTTGTTAGTCCCCGCCATAGGCGGGCTTGTTTCAGTATCTCCCAGTATTTTGTATTTTTCTTTCTCTAAATTATATGTTATGAAGACGCCTCTTTCTATCCAAAACATCGAAGACCTACTGATTCCTATTAAAAATCAACAAATGCTTATAGATCGTGATGTCGCCCAACTCTATGGAGTTGCTACCAAACGTATCAATGAAGCGGTTAAAAACAATCCGGATAAATTTCCAGAAGGTTACTTAACAGAGCTTAATGACGAAGAAAAAAAACAACTGGTCGAAAATTTCGACCACCTCCAATCATTGAAATATGCTAAGACAAATCCCAAAGCTTTTTCCGAAAAAGGTGTGTATATGTTGGCTACAATACTAAAAAGTAAACAAGCAACTCAAACCACTTTTTTGATTATTGAAACCTTTGCGAAGTTACGAGCATTGCAACAAACAGTCGCAAAACTATCCAGTCCTGAGCTTGTTTCAGGGTCTCCTTAACCGAACAAGACCCTTACTTTATTCAAATTAAAATTTTGTGGGGTCTTTAGGTTGTAGTACCTTAGCCTCTAATAATCAAAATGCGTTTATGTCGGGATCTAATATCACCTTAAAACAATTGTCCTCCATTTTGGGAGTGTCTATTTCTACCATTTCAAAAGCGTTGAATGACAGCCATGAAATTAGTGATGTAACCAAAAAACGCATTGTTGAAATGGCAAAACTGCACAATTATCAGCCTAATAAAATTGCGGTAGGTCTTAAATCCGGAAAAACAAATACCATTGCAGTCGTAATTCCGAGTGTTCAAAACAGTTTTTTTGCACGTGCTTTGTACGGAATTGAAAGCCTTATTTCAGAGACAAATTTTAATATCATAGTATGTCTCACTAAAGAATCACACACCAAAGAAGTCGAAACCTTTCAGATGCTGTCCAATGGGGTGGTAGATGGTTTTATTGTGGCGGTTTCAGAAGAAACACAAAATTTACAACAATACGATCATTTTACGAATGTGATTGAAAATGGCAAATCGGTGGTGATGTTTGATCGGGTGATTGATTCGGTAAATTGTGGAAAAGTAACCACCAATGATTTTACAGCCTTGTCCGAAGCAACACAGACGCTTATCGGTTCTAAACGAAAAAATATTGTGTTGTTAACTACAATTCATAAACTGAATGTAGGCAAACAACGCACCCAAGGGTATATAAAAGCAATGAATTCGGCGGGTTTATCGCCCGTGATTCTAGAATCAGAGACTGTGGATGCTGTTGCCGTAATGACCGCATATTTAAACTCAAACCCTGTGGATGCCATTATTGGATTGGATACCGATGCGTCCTTATCAGCATTAAAAGCAGTGAAAGTTTCTGGCAGAGAAATCCCAAAAGATGTGGCGGTTATAGGATATGTGAGTGAGCGTATGGCACACAACCTTACTCCAGAACTCACCACGATCAATCAACACAGTTATACAATAGGAAATTCTGCTGCACGTATGGTTGTAGAGTCCATCAAAACCAAATCAAAGGAGATGCAACAAGTGGTTGTGAGCTCTACATTGTCGGTTCGGGGATCGTCTTAAAAAAAATAAATTTTAGCCGCTCCTGCTTATTTCAGCTGTGTATGGCATATTTCTAAAATAAAAACAGCCTGAATTTCAGGCTGTTTTTGGTTGAGGGGTTTGGTGTTTGGAGCCG
>JABAZA010000090.1 GCA_018608725.1 Flavobacteriaceae bacterium | reverse complement strand
TGAAGAAACGGCTCCAGTTGCTGAAGAAGCTACTGAAGAAGTTGTTGCTGAAGAAACGGCTCCAGTTGCTGAAGAAGCTACTGAAGAAGTTGTTGCTGAAGAAGAAGCACCAGCTGCTGAAGAAGAATAAAAAAATAAATTTTTTTTATACCTTTAAAACCTGGCAATTTTGTCAGGTTTTTTTATGACTTAAATCATGACCAAAGAAGACTGTTTTTATTTAGGGAAAATTGTGAAGAAATATAGTTTTAAGGGAGAGCTTCTCGCCAAACTAGACACCGATCAACCCGATATATATGAGAACTTAGATGCCATTTTCATTGAGGTGAACAGTACTTTGATTCCTTTTTTTATTGAAAAATCCCAATTGCATAAATCGGATTTACTGCGACTCAAGTTTGAAGATGTTACCAACGAAGCAGATGCCGATGCATTGATGAAATGCAACCTCTACTTGCCTTTAGATTCGCTGCCAAAACTTGAAGGGACTAAATTTTATTTTCATGAAATTATTGGCTATCAATTGAATGATGAAAATTTTGGACCTGTTGGAACAGTCAAAGGCGTGAATGATTCCACAGCTCAAGCCTTGTTTGAAGTGGATCGGGATGGAATTGAAATATTAATTCCTATGAACGATGACTTTATTAAAACTCTCAATCGTGAAACCAAAACCATAACAGTCAACACCCCGCCTGGCTTAATTGAATTATACTTAGACTAATGGCGAAGCCTTTTCGGTTTAAACAGTTTAGCGTTGCTCAAGATCAGTGTGCCATGAAAATTGGAACAGATGCTGTGTTATTAGGGGCTTGGACAGGCTTGGAGTTACAGCCGAATTCCATCTTAGATGTTGGAGCAGGAACGGGAATCCTAGCCTTAATGATGGCCCAAAGAAGTACGGCAGAACTTATAGATGCACTCGAAATTGACCCTGCCGCCTACGAGCAATGTGTTACAAATTTTGAAACCTCAGATTGGGGCGATCGGTTGTTTTGCTACCATGCATCACTCAATGAGTTTATAGAGGAGATCGAAGATCAATACGACTTGATTATTTCAAATCCACCTTTCTACACAGCTCCTTTTAAAACAGAAAATGAAGTGCGAAATAAAGCACGGTTTGAAGAAGCCATGCCCTTCAATGAACTTCTAAAATCTGTTGCCAAATTACTATCTCCTAATGGAAACTTTAATGTGGTTCTTCCTTTTAGCGAAGAAACTTCATTTATTGCGTTGGCAGCCAAAGAAGCTCTATACCCTTCTAAAATATTACATATTAGAGGTCAAAAATCAAGTCCTATAAAACGCAGTTTGATGTGTTTTACCTTTAAAAAACAAGTCGTTGAAACACAGGAACTCACAATAGAAATTGCACGACATCAGTACACAAAAGAATATACGACGCTCACCAAAGATTTTTATTTAAAATTGTAGAATTTTCAAGCGGAATAAGTATTTTTGTAAAAACATTGTCTAATTCTCATTTTTGATTATATAAAATTAAATTAAAAACAAAGATTACTGATGAAAGCCGATTTATTTGAAGCACCTGACTATTACCTTTTAGATGATTTATTGTCTGAAGAGCACAAGCTCGTAAGAAGTGCAGCCCGTGACTGGGTTAAAAGAGATGTCTCCCCAATTATAGAGGATTATGCACAACGTGCAGAATTTCCAACTCAAATTATTGGAGGGTTGGCAGAAATTGGTGCTTTTGGTCCTTACATTCCAACAGAATATGGTGGAGCTGGCTTGGATCAAATTTCTTACGGATTAATCATGCAAGAAATCGAACGTGGAGACTCTGGTGTGCGAAGTACTGCATCGGTGCAATCGTCCTTAGTGATGTATCCCATTTGGAAATACGGAAATGAAGCGCAACGTCAAAAATATTTACCAAAACTTGCTAGTGGCGAATGGATTGGTTGTTTTGGACTGACAGAACCTGACCATGGAAGCAACCCTGGAGGGATGACCACAAATTTTAAAGATATGGGCGACCACTATCTTTTAAATGGTGCTAAAATGTGGATTTCCAATTCTCCAATTGCTAATGTTGCAGTGGTATGGGCAAAAAATGAAGAAGGACGTATTCACGGACTGATTGTAGAACGGGGTATGGAAGGATTTACAACTCCAGAAACACACAACAAATGGTCGTTACGTGCAAGTTCTACAGGGGAACTTATTTTTGATAATGTTAAAGTTCCAAAAGAAAACTTATTACCTAATAAATCTGGACTCGGCGCACCACTTGGCTGCTTAGATTCAGCGCGTTACGGAATCGCATGGGGTGCCATTGGTGCCGCAATGGATTGCTATGATACCGCATTAAGATACAGTAAAGAACGTATTCAATTTGGAAAACCAATTGGTCAATTTCAGTTGCAACAAAAGAAACTTTCGGAGATGATTACCGAAATTACCAAAGCTCAATTGTTAACATGGCGTTTGGGAGTCTTGAGAAATGAAGACCGCGCTACTACCGCTCAAATTTCAATGGCGAAGCGAAATAATGTGGATATGGCCATAAAAATTGCACGGGAAGCCCGACAGATGTTAGGAGGTATGGGAATTAGCGGAGAGTACAGCATTATGCGTCATTCCATGAACCTAGAGAGTGTGATCACTTATGAAGGAACACACGACATCCATTTACTAATTACTGGGCTTGATATTACTGGATTGAATGGATTTAAATAAATCAACCCCTATGAAACAACTTTTAAAAATTATTGTTTTTACAGTATCATTTGGTGTTGTTTTTTATGGTTGTATTTCAAATAACTCTGATGAAACCCCTAATACAGAAAATCCAGCAACCCCAAAAAACTTCAAACTCATTGCTCTGGGCGATAGTTATACCATTGGGCAAAGTGTTTGTGAAAACTGTCGATTTCCTGCTCAGTTAAAAGATAGTTTGCAAACACGTTATACAACACTTGATACTTTTAATCTTGAAATCATTGCACAAACAGGGTGGACGACTACCAATTTAAAAAATGCCATTTCTAGTGCCAACCCTCCAAACGATTTTGATTTGGTCACACTTTTGATTGGGGTGAATAACCAATATCAAAACAAACCTTTTGAACTCTACGAAACTGAATTTATCGAGCTTGTTGACACCGCAATTTCATTGGTTGGAGGCAATGTTTCTAAACTGATTGTAGTCTCAATTCCAGATTATGCTTACACGCCTTTTGGCCAAGCCAGTAACGCTCTTAACATAAGCACACAGCTCGAGCTTTACAATACCTATGCCCAAACCTATTGCGCTGACAACAACTTAAAATATGTGTATATCACTGATATTACTCAGCAAGGGTTGGACAATCCAGCATTGGTAGCGACGGATAATTTACACCCATCAACGCTTGCATACACTAAATTTGTGGAGCGCATTCTACCTTTGGCATTGGATATTTTAGAGTAACTTAAAAAAAATAGGGGTTAATCTTCTGGAGCCAATTCAATTTCAAGACCTTCCATTTCTGGGGTGATTTGAATTTGACATCCCAAACGACTGTTGGGTCTGACATTAAAGGCTTCACTAAGCATTGCCTCTTCATCGTCTTGCATTTCACGTAACGAATGATCTGTAAGAACATAACATTGACAGGACGCACACATGGCCATTCCTCCACAAATTCCAACAGTTCCCTCAGGGGCTAGTTCGTAGAGTCGAACCACTTCCATTAGGTTTAAAGCCATATCTACAGGGGCTGCAATTTCATGTAGTTTTCCATCACGATCCGTGATTTTTATTTGTACATCTTGATCCATTAATTTATTGATTTCACAACAGCTTTTGGAGCTTCTTTACGAGTGCCATCGAAACCATCAATTCCACTCACAGTTGTATATTTTAAAACATAGCGTTTACCCGGATTTATAATCTGATAAGCCGCTTGACACATTAAGGTTGCTTCGTGGAAACCACAAAGAATGAGTTTTAATTTCCCAGGGTAGGTATTGACATCTCCAACCGCAAAAATCCCTGGAATATTCGTTTGATAATCCAGCGCATTATTAACCTTGATTGCATTTTTTTCGATTTCCAGACCCCAGTCGGCAATGGGTCCAAGTTTTGGAGACAACCCAAACAGTGGGATAAAATGATCTGTTTTTATCCGCACAGGAGCCTCTCCAGCTTTGGTTACTTCAATGGCTTCCAGTTGATGTTCTCCAAAAAGTGCAGTCACCTCAGCAGAGGTAATGATATTAATCTTGCCATTATTTTTTAACTCTTGAACTTTATCTACAGAATCTAAAGCCCCTCTAAATTCATTTCGACGATGGATTAAAGTGACTTCACTTGCAACTTCACTTAAGAAAATACTCCAATCCAAAGCAGAGTCGCCTCCACCTGAAATGACTACTTTTTTATCCCTATAAACTTCAGGATCTTTGATGATGTAAGCTACGCCTTTATCTTCATAATATTCAATGGTATCGAGTTGAGGTTTCCGAGGTTCAAAACTTCCAAGGCCGCCAGCAATTACCACTACGGGAGCTTTGTGTTGTGTCCCTTTGTTGGTAGTCACCACAAACGATCCATCTGTTTGTTTTTCGATGGTTTCAGCGCGTTCTCCTAAGGTAAAACCTGGTTCAAATTGTTTGCATTGCTCCAATAGTTTTTCAGTGAGTTCACCCGCAAGAATTTCAGGATATGCAGGGATGTCGTAAATCGGTTTTTTTGGGTAAATTTCAGAACATTGACCCCCCGCTTGAGGGAGGGCATCTATTAGATGGCACTTCATTTTGAGAAGTCCCGCTTCAAAAACTGTAAATAGTCCCGTAGGACCTGCGCCAATAATTAAGATGTCCGTTTCAATCATTCTTTAAGCTTCAATATTTATGACTGATTGAATTTGTGGTGCATATTTTTTAATGGTCATTTCAACACCCGATTTAAGTGTCATTTGATTGACACTACAAGAAGAACAAGCCCCTACTAATTGTACTTTGACCACTTCGTCATTTTCAATAGCAATAAGGTTGATATTACCACCGTCATTTTCGAGGAATGGACGAATTTCATCCAAAGCTTTCACAACATTTAGTCTAATTTCTTCTGAATTCATAGCCTTTATTTTTTGACCGCAGAACAGCCTGCCATCGTGGTTATTTTAATTGCTTCTGTTGGAGGCAATGCCGTATTTCGGCGCACAACTTCTTGTGCTACATTTTGTGTGATTTCATGAAACACTTCTTCAATAGGCGTTGCCTCTTGCATTGCTGCTGGTCGGCCTAAATCGCCCGCCTCTCTTATACTTTGCACCAAAGGAATTTCACCTAAAAATGGAATTTTTAAATCTTCAGCCAAATATTTTGCACCAGCGTTTCCAAAAACATAATATTTATTATCAGGCAATTCTTCTGGAGTAAAATACGCCATGTTTTCTATAATCCCTAAAACAGGCACATTGATACTTTCTTGTTGAAACATAGCAACTCCTTTTTTGGCATCAGCAAGAGCGACCGTTTGTGGAGTACTCACGACCACAGCTCCTGTAATTGGCAAGGATTGCATGATAGACAAATGGATATCCCCAGTTCCTGGAGGTAAATCAATGAGAAGAAAATCTAATTCTCCCCATGCAGCATCAAAAATCATTTGATTCAATGCTTTTGCAGCCATGGGTCCTCTCCAAACAACAGCCTGATCGGGCTTTGTGAAAAAGCCTATTGATAAGACTTTAACGCCGTAGCTTTCAACAGGTTTCATTTTGGACTTTCCTTCCACGTTGACTGCCAATGGTTTTTCATTTTGGACATCAAACATAATTGGAATGGAAGGCCCATAGATATCAGCATCTAAAATCCCTACTTTAAATCCCATTTTGGACAATGTCACTGCTAGGTTAGAAGTCACAGTTGATTTACCAACTCCTCCTTTTCCGGATGCAACGGCTACTATATTTTGAATTCCAGGGATAGACTTCCCTTTAATTTCATTTTTGGGTTGGGTTGAAGCTTCTACTTTTACATTTACTTGAATCTTTGCCTTGGCATACACCAACTCATGAATCGTTTTTAAGATATCAACTTCAGTACGTTTTTTGGCTTGTAAGCTTGGGTTGGAAATGGTGATATCTACAATTACCTCATCTGCAAAAACCATTATATTTTTGACAGCTTTGCTTTCGATCATATTTTGACCTTCGCCCGGAACTGTGATTGTTTTGAGCGCTTGCTCAATATCTTGTTTGTTAAATTTCAAAGTTTCTAATTTAGATGGATTCTAAAGTACAAATATACTGTGAAATGTTTTAAAACAGAAGTGGATTATAGGAAATGATGGTCTTAAAAACTAGAGTTCTTTTGCAGGATCCCAAAACACGGATTCAAACTCTTGAATTTGGTTATCTATAATCTGTAAGCCTTCATTTTCTAATAATTGCTGCATAAGGTTTGTGCCCTCAAAATGATGTTTTCCTGTCAAAAGTCCCTTTCGGTTCACCACGCGATGTGCTGGCACGTCTTTTCCATGTGAAGCGGTCATGGCATAACCAACCATTCGGGCGCTACGACTGGCTCCAAGAAACTTAGCAATTGCTCCATAACTTGTGACACGTCCAAAAGGAATTTGGCGTGCTACTTCGTAGCATTTATCAAAAAAATGGGGTTCTGTGGCCATATAGACTAAGGAGTTCGCAAGATGTTTAGTAGGGTTGTAATTGAAACGATAGCGGTTATAATCCCAATAGAATAATTCATCCACTTGGGCGATGTAATTTTTGAATTTTTAATTTTATCAAAAAATAATATATAAATATAAAGAGCTACAAAGGATCCCGAAGTTGCACCTGCAATATAGGATCCTATAGAAAGATTATCCAATGAAAGTAATTGATACGACAACAAAGTGGTTACAATATATGCTTGGTAAGGAATGGGAAATACATTTAAGGCAGACATCAATATACCTTGAAAAAAGCGGCTTTTTTTGCTTTTACTAGCATCTACTTTTTGAGGGCTTATTTGCCTTTTGGCTAAGAGAAAAAAGTATATTGAAATTAAAACAAAAAGAACCAATGCCACTCGTTTTAGGACATCCACCACATCTGGGTGTTGATTCAAATATTTGGCAAATATCAATGCTAAATAGGTTTGAACCCCTACGGTTACACAGACTCCGATGGAAAAAACAAAGCCTCTTATATGGCCTTCTTTTAGGCTGATTTTAGCCGCCGACATATTGAGCATTCCAGGTGGAATGACTCCAATAAAAGCAAACAAAAGACCCAGAAGAAAGACAATGGATATCTCCAAAATTTAAATGATTTTAAATCTAATATACGTAATTGCTTTTTGATTGGCTAAATATTGGTTTTCGTAAAAGGTTTGAATTGCAGTGACTTCTTCTGGGCTTCCTTCTTGACGGTACACGTCGTGGTTGGCATACTGAACCTCATGACCCTGTCCGTGTAAAAGTCCCAAGGTGTAGCCATGCATAAATTCGCTATCCGTTTTTAGATGCACAATTCCGGCATCGTTAAGGATGTTTTTGTAACGTTTCAAAAACGTAGCGTTGGTCATTCTGTGTTTGGTGCGTTTGTATTTGATTTGAGGATCCGGAAAAGTAATCCATATTTCATCAACCTCATTGGAAGCAAACAGCTCTTCAATGAGTTCAATTTGTGCTCTAATAAATGCCACATTAGGCATTTTGTTTTCAATGGCTGTTTTGGCTCCCCTCCAGAACCGGGCACCTTTAATATCAATCCCAATGAAGTTTTTATTTGGATACCGTTCGGCAAGACCTACGGTATATTCGCCTTTTCCACAACCCAGTTCTAAAACCAACGGATTGTTGTTTTTGAAAAACTGTTGATTCCATTGTCCTTTAAGCGGATAGACAGCATCGACTAATTCTTCGCGTTTGGGTTGAAATACATTGTGAAATGTATTGTTTTCATTGAATCGCTTGAGTTTATTTTTACTGCCCACTTGTGTTGATTTTTTGCAAAAATACGGAAAGTAATCTGGATTATTGCTTTTGTTTTTGGAGTGTAAAAGAGAATTCACTTCCAATCCCAAATTTACTCTCCACGTAGATTTTTTCGCCGTGAGCTTCAATGATGTGTTTTACGATTGACAAGCCAAGGCCAGAACCGCCTTCTTCACGAGAGCCACTTTTATCGACTCTATAAAAACGCTCAAAAAGTCGCGTCAAATGATTGCTTTCTACACCTTCACCATTATCAGTCACTCGGACAATGAGTTTATCCGAATTTAAATCCTCTACACTAATTTCGGTGGTACCATTTTGATGGCCATACTTAATTGAATTGACCACCAAGTTGGTCAGTACTTGTTGGATGCGTTGGCGATCGGCAGTCACCATAATAGGGTCTGGATAGTCTGTATCTAAAAGCAGGGAAATGTTTTTGTTTTCGGCTTTAATTTCAAGTAAATCAAACACGTTGGTAATGGATTCAATGATATTAAACGTTTCAAGTGTTAGATTCGCATCACCAAATTCGAGTTTGGTAATCATGTCCAGATCCTTAACAATATAAATCAAGCGATCGACACCCTTATCAGCACGTTTGAGATATTTATTTCTAATTTTTGGATCCTTGGCTGCACCATCAAGCAGTGTTGAAATATATCCTTGTACTGTAAAAAGTGGTGTTTTTAGCTCATGAGATACGTTTCCTATAAATTCTTTACGGAATTCTTCTCGATTTTTTAAAGCCTCTAATTCTAACTTTTTGTTTTTGGCATAGGTATCAATTTCTTTAGACAAACTTTCCATGTCTGTGGTAATTGGACTGTTCTTAAAAGAAGACACATCCAAAAGCGTCAGATCTTTGTAGATGGTTTTAATGCTATTAAATACATATTTTTCGAGTCGTAAATGGAGTATGAAATAGGTAAGCATAAGCGAACAGAGGAACCAAAATAATAGAAACGATGTTTCTACATCAAAAAAGTTAAACAAAAAAACACTCAATAAGAGCGTTTGTATCACCGTTATAAAAAACGCTGTTAATATTGAAAACTTATGAGAGTTTTTTATTTTTTTATCCATCAAGATTGAAACTTATACCCAACCCCTTTGATCGTTTTAAAAGAGTTATCGCCAATTTTTTCGCGCAATTTTCGAATGTGCACATCAATGGTTCTACCACCAACAACGACCTCATTTCCCCATACTTTATCGAGGATTTCATCTCTTTTAAATACTTTCCCGGGTTTGGACGCCAACAAAGATAACAATTCAAATTCTTTTCGTGGCAAGACAATTTCGACCCCTTTGGATATAATTTTATAGGCTTCTCTGTCTATTGTTAAATCGCCTATGTGTACAACCTCCGAATTCACTTTGGATGACTCATCGTTCAAACGCCTAAGTAACGATTTGATTTTACTGACCAACACTTTTGGTTTGATAGGTTTTGTGATATAATCATCGGCTCCTGCTTCAAATCCTGCAACTTGAGAATAATCTTCGCCTCGAGCTGTAAGAAAGGTAATAATCGTATCTTTTAATTGAGGTAGAATCCGGATTTTTTCACAAGCTTCAATACCGTCCATTTCGGGCATCATCACATCCATAATAATCAAATGTGGAAGATGTTTTTTTGCTTTTTTTACGGCTTCTACGCCATTTGATGCTGTTGAAATCTGATACCCTTCCGCTGAAAGGTTATAACTTAAAATTTCTAAAATGTCTGGCTCGTCATCAACAAGCAAAATTTTTATGGAAGTGTTACTCATTTATTTATGGTATCATAATTTTTATAAAGATAGAAAAATTAAATTCTGTAGCGAAATAAACAAATTTAATAACATTAAAATAACAACTCATTAATGTTAATATAACGAATCGAGAATCTGGTAAATTGTTGATAATAAATTGTTAAGTAATCATCAATTGGGTTAAAAATAGTTTAACTTTTTTTATATTTGAGGAGGAAATTAACTTCAAAAACATTTTTACTATGAAAAAAATTTACATTTTACTTTTAACACTTACAGTAACTAGTTTGTCGTTTGGGCAAATAACTTTATTCCAAGACTCGTTTGAGACCGGTTCACCAGATACATCTGCAACAATGTCAGAAATGTGTACTGATGGAGGTGGAGACTTTTTTACTGTCACTGATGGAACTAATATTGGTACTAACTATTCAGTCACTGGAGCTGATGGAACATATTGGCTAGCTGCTCAAGACACAGATGGCACTCCTGAATGTAACTCTGATGTACAAACTATTGAATATAACAATATAGATATTTCTACAGGGACTAATATGACATTGGCATTTATAGCCGCCGAAGATGATGATGGCACAAACCAAGACTGGGATGCAGATACTTTAGTTTATTTTGAAACTGATATTGACAATTCAGGTACTTACACAAAAGTATTTCAATTTGCAGCTAATGGGGCAACTAATACTGAACCAGGTGTTGATTCTAATTTTGATGGGATTGTAGACGGAACTTTACTGAGTAGTATATTTCAAGAATTTACGTACGCTGTTCCTAATGGAAGCACGTTAGATTTAAGAATTACTTTTGAGAAATTAAATGCTGGTGATGAAGACATATCCATTGATAATATTAGAATTATAGATGGTTATGCACCAACATCAACTATTAGCATTTCTACTCCTTCAAACAATTCAGTAATTGCTCCTGGCACTACAAATGTGAATGTTGAATGGGCTACCACTAATACGTCTGGGAGTGAAACTGTTGACGTAATTGTGAACGGAACAACAACTAACAATGCAACAAGCCCATTTGCAATCTCTACTGCTGACGGCACTACGTACAATGTTACGGTTAATTTAATTAATGGAGGATCTACAGTTGCCTCTGATAATATTTCTTTTAGCGTTGGAAATTTAACACAAGTTGCAAACATCACTGCTCTTAGAGCCGATGTAGATAATAACGGCGCAGGAAGTTTTTACGAAATAACTGGGGCATCATTATTAACTCACACCGACGGTTTTAGAAGCAGAAAATGGTTTCAAGACAGCAGCATTTCTGGGGTTTTAATTTATGACGAAGATGGAATTATCACAACTACTTACGCAGTAGGTGACATGGTTAGCGGATTAAAAGGATACAGTGCTATATCTAACGGGGTATTGAGGTTTATCCCTACACAAGACTCTGGTGTAATTGATTCTTCTGGCAATGCCGTTGTCGCACAAACGGTAACAATTACAGATTTTAACGCAAATCCAGATACTTACGAATCTGAGTTTATTGAATTATTGAATGTAAGTTTTGTTGAAGGTGACGGGACTGCTACTTTTTCAACTGGAACAAACTATACATTAACAGATGGAACAAACACAGCTATTAAGCGTACCGATTTTTACGGAGCGGATTATATTGGTGAAATAATTCCTTCCACTCAATTGCCAAGTGTGTCTGGAGTAAGTGGTGAATATCAGGGAACTTCACAATTGTATGTAAGAAGCCTAGCAGATATAACATTAACGACTGGACAATTTAGTCTTTCAGAATTTAGCATCTCACCGAACCCAGCAAAGCGTAATTTTGTAAACATTACTTCAACTGGATCGGGAGCTATTCAAGCCAATGTATT
>JABAZA010000053.1 GCA_018608725.1 Flavobacteriaceae bacterium | reverse complement strand
TTAAGTTTGGGAGAACCAGACTTTAATACCCCAGATTTCATTAAAGAGGCTGCTAAGACAGCCGTTGATGAAAACTATAATTCATACACTCCAGTAGATGGGTATGTCGAATTAAAACAAGCCATCATCACCAAATTTAAGCGTGACAACAACCTCAACTATCAACCGTCACAAATAGTAGTTTCAACAGGAGCAAAACAATGTTTAGCTAATGTTGCATTGGTTATGCTCAACGAAGGTGACGAGGTTATCTTACCCTGCCCTTACTGGGTAAGTTATGCTGATATTGTAAAGCTTTCTGATGGAGTTCCTGTTGAAGTGATGACCACTATAGAGAACGACTTCAAAATGACGCCTCAACAACTCGAAGCTGCTATTACACCAAAAACAAAAATGATTTGGTTTAGTTCCCCTTGTAACCCTAGTGGATCTGTTTATAGCAAATCCGAATTGAGAGCATTGGCAGATGTGTTAAAAAATCACCCAAATATTTACATCGTTTCAGACGAAATATATGAGCATATCAATTTTGTTGGTGGTCATGCAAGCATGGCTGAATTTGAAGATATGTACGACCGAACCATTACTGTTAATGGAGTATCAAAAGCCTTTGCAATGACGGGATGGCGTATTGGGTTTCTGGGAGCGCCAGAAGCGATTGCACGTGCGTGTAACAAAATGCAAGGACAGATTACAAGTGGTGCAAATTGTATCGCTCAACGTGCCGTCATTACGGCCTTAGAAGCATCGCCTACAAAAGTTCAGTACATGATTGACGAGTTTAAAGTTCGTCGTGATTTGATTCTTGGATTATTAAAAGATATTGATGGATTTACATGCAACACCCCTGAGGGTGCTTTTTATGTATTCCCAGATGTATCTGCATTTTTTGGCAAAACACTTAATGGTACGCTTATTAAAAATGCGACGGACTTTTCGCTTTATTTATTAGAAGCTGCTCTTGTTGCAACCGTTACAGGAGATGCGTTTGGAAATCCAAATTGTATCCGTATATCTTACGCAGCGTCTCAAGATCAAATTATTGAAGCTATCAATCGTATTAAAAAAGCTGTGAGCTAAAACAGCTCGTTTTATCGATTTCTCCAGAAGAAAGGAGTCAATAAAATAAGGACTGTAAACAGTTCTAAACGTCCGATAAGCATTAGGAAAGCTGCCCACCATTTTCCAGCTGCAGGCATTTCAAAAAAGTTGTGAGACGGCCCAAATTCTCCGAGAGCAGGTCCAACGTTTCCTAAACTTGAGGCAGCAACACCAATGGCGGATTGAAAGTCAAGACCCAAAAATGCAAATCCCAAAGACCCCACAATAAAAGATAGCATATAGAGGATAAAGAATCCGAGCACATTAAACACAATTTCCCCTGAAACAGATTTATTATTATAACGAACAGGCAAGATTGCGCTTGGATGCAAACTGCGTTTAAATTCTAAAAATCCATTTTTAATAAGCACCAAATGACGTACAATTTTTACACCTCCCGAGGTACTTCCTGCAGACCCTCCTAAAAACATCAATCCAAAGATAAATACAAGTAAAAAGGGTGCCCACAAGGTATAGTCTGCCGAAACGAACCCAGTGGTAGTAACAATGGCTACCACTTGAAAAAGGGCATGTCTAAAAGACCCTTCACCAACCCCCCAAACCATGGGATGATCGAACGCTGAAGTTGTATCTAATGAAGAATTGAAATACAGAATCCCACCAACAATTAGTGTGAAAATCACTATAAATTTAAAATACAATTTAAATTCTTCATCCCTTACGACTTTTCTTACATTTCCTTTGAATGCGAAATAACTCAACACAAAATTGGTTCCCGCTAAAAACATAAACAAAATGACAATATACTGTATCATTGGAGAATCATTCCAATGTGACAAACTTGCATTTTTAGTTGAAAACCCTCCTGTAGAGAGGGTGCTCATAGAATGATTAAGCGCATCAAAAAAGGACATACCTGCAAGCGATAAAAATAAAGTTTCGGCAGCAGTATATCCAAAATAAATAAGCCACAATCGTTTTGCTGTATCTGTAATTCTGGGATGTAATTTATCAGCACTAGGGCCGGGTGCTTCTGCAACAAAAAGCTGCATACCTCCAATTCCTAAAAGTGGTAAAATCGCAATAGCTAATACAATAATTCCCATACCTCCAATCCAATGTGTAAGACTTCTCCAAAATAAGATCCCTTTAGGAAGTGATTCTATATCATTTAAAATTGTAGAGCCCGTTGTGGTATATCCCGAAATCGTTTCAAAAATAGCATTTGTGAACTCTGGAATAGCTCCGGTGAATAGGTACGGAAGTGTTCCCGACAAGGTCATCACAATCCAACCAAAGGTAACCACCAAATAACCTTCACGTTTGTTCATTTCTTTAGTGTGATTCTTAGTGCAAAACATAACCAACACTCCAAATAGCAACACAGAAATACCCGTTAGAAATAAGTTAAAAGTTGCACCGTCTTTATAACAAAAACTTAAGAGTGCCGCTAACAACATAAAACTACCATTAAACAGCAGCAAGAGCCCAAAAAAGTAAATTATAATTTTATAATTGAGTTTCATTAACAGATGGTGTTAGTAAAAGTAACTCTCTATTTTTTTAATAGATTGAGGCAAGCAACATACCACGACTCGATCACCAGAAACGATTTTGAAGTCTCCTAAGGCGATAAAACCTTCTTCATTTCGAATCACTCCTCCAATAATAGCGGATAAAGGGAATTCGGTTTCTTTAATATATTTATCACAAATTTTGGATGTTGGCTTCACTACAAACTCAAGTAGCTCTACTTCCATATTGCTCAGCTTGGTCATCGCAACCACTTCTCCCCTACGGATATATCTAAAAATATTATTGGCCGCTAATAGCTTTTTATTGATAAGCGTATCAACACCGATAGAGTGCGAAAGCTCATAATAATCCATATTCTCAACCAATGCGATTGTTTTTTTGACACCTTTAGATTTAGCAACCAAACACGACATGATGTTAGTCTCAGAATTTCCAGTCACAGAAATAAAAGCATCCATATCTTTGATGTTTTCTTCATCTAAAAGTGCAACATTACGACCATCTCCATTAATCACTAAGGTGTCTGGAAGTTGTTCTGCCAAATCAAAAGCCCTTTCTTTAATATTTTCGACAAGTTTAATATTGAAATTGTTAGAGAGGTCAAAAGCTGTTTTAGACCCAATTTTACCACCTCCTAAAATCATTATATCTTTAATTTCTGTTTTTTTCTTTCCAGTGAGTTTACACAACTCTTCATCACCTCCTTTGGAGGTAATAAAAACAACTCGATCTCCTTCCTTAAAAACAGTATCTCCCCTAGGGATAATGGTCAAATGAGATCCAAACCTCTGAATAGCTATGGGTATAAAATGGATGTCTGAAAGTAATTGTGCTGCTACTTTAACAGATTTGTTTATGATTTTTGCATCTTTAGAAAGAGACAACCCAAGCATGGTTAAGGCGCCTTCTTCAAACTCATAGGTGTCATTAAATACCGACTGACTTAGTAACAATTCAATTTCAGCTGCCGCTAAAGATTCTGGTGAAATAAGCTCATCAATCCCAAATTTCGTAAAACCAACTTCGTCTTTATGGTTTATAAACTCTGGGTTTGAAATTCTTGCAATAGTGCGTTTGGCACCCAATTGTTTTGCCAAAACACAAGCTGTAATGTTGGAAGTTTCAGATGCAGTTACAGAAATAAATAAATCTGAATTTAGAATACGTGCATCTTTCAACACAGAAATAGAAGTTGCATCGCCTTTGATTACTTTTATATCCAAATGCGTGTCTGCAAAAACAAGACTGTCTTTATTCAAATCAATAAGAGTGATTTCTTGTGATTCGTAAGATAAAAGTTTGGCTAAATGAAACCCGACTTCACCAGCGCCGGCAATAATAATTTTCATTAATTATCAATTAAAAAAGTGCTCAAATATACGTTATTTTTAGGGATTTGTTTATGAATTGTATTTCTTTGCATTGAAATTATTAAGAAAGGTCTCACCACATATGTCAGAAAAAATTACCCCTTATAAGGATAGTGCGCTTGGAAAAAAACAACAAATCGCTAAAATGTTTGATACAATCTCTAATGAATATGATGGTTTAAACAGAGTCATCTCTTTTGGAATTGACATTAAATGGCGAAATAAAGTAGTTCAACTTGTTACTGATACCCAGCCAAAAAATATTCTTGATATAGCAACGGGTACAGGAGATTTAGCGATTAATTTAAGTCGAACCAATGCATCTCAAATTATTGGATTGGATATTAGTGAGGGCATGCTAGAAGTAGGACGTAAAAAAATATTAAATAAAGAACTTCATAACACTATTGATATGGTGGTTGGTGATTCTGAAAACCTTCCTTTTGACGACAACTCTTTTGATGCAATTACGGTTGCCTTTGGCGTTCGAAATTTTGAAAATCTAGAAGTAGGATTAACCGAAATATTGAGGGTTTTGAAACCTGGCGGAGTATTTGTGGTTTTAGAAACATCTGTTCCTACAAAGTTTCCTTTCAAGCAAGGTTATTATTTACATTCAAATATTTTATTACCGCTCGTTGGAAAACTGTTTTCTAAGGACAAATCGGCTTATACTTACTTAAGCAAATCAGCTTCTAAATTTCCTTATGGAGCTGCTTTTAACAATATTTTGGATAAAATAGGGTTTATAAACTCGAAAGCCCTTCCACAAACATTTGGAGTTGCTACCATATATACTGCAACAAAACAATAAGTATGAAGTACCTTTTAGCAATCTTCTTTATTTTATGTTCAATTCAATTTTCAAGCGCACAGCTTTTTAGCAAAGAACGCGTTTTAAATAATGAGAATTTTGACAAAGCACGGTTATCTTATGGCTACTATTTAGGATTTAATGTGTATGATTATAATTTTGATTACCACACAGACGTAAAGGACATTCAAGTACTAAAATCCACAGGGTTTAATGTAGGACTTATCGGAAACATTAGAATTAATGACTATATCGACATTCGTCTAGAACCGGGGTTGGTAATTTCGAGACGAGAATTAAACTATAGCAAAACCTATTTTTCGGGCATTACATTCGAAGATAAAGACCTCACTCGTAAAATTCAATCGACCTTTATTCACGTTCCTTTATTAGTTAAATTATCCTCAAAAAGAATCAACAATATCAAACCATTTTTAGTTGGGGGAATTTCAACAGCCTTAAACTTATCAAGTCAACAAGACAACCCAGATGACAATAGTAAAGAGGTTTTCAGAGTTACCAAAAACAATCTGTATTATGAACTTGGAATTGGCATCGACCTCTACCTGACGTGGTTCAAATTTACACCCTCAATTCGAGGGGTCTTTTCTATGCAGGATGAACTCATAAGAGACATCGACCCTAACAGCCGATGGACACGCAATATTGCTCAAATGCAAACACGTGGCTTATTTATCAATTTTACATTTCAGTAGATTTTCTTTTAAATTCACTTAGGATAATAGCAGCCGCGTTTGCAACATTAAGGCTTTCAGTTTGTTTAACCTTCCCAAATCTTGGAATGGAAAGACGCGTTTGCATCAAAGCTTCTACCTCTTCAGAAATTCCATTGGCTTCGTTCCCTAGAACAATCACACCAGTTTTAGGTAGATTTTGCTCATAAATTGAATCACCATCCATAAATGTTCCCATACAATTTGAAGCCGTTGGTAAGTTCTTTTTTAAGTCTAAATACGAAATATTAACCCGTGTATGAGACCCCATACTTGCTTGCACAACTTTAGGATTATAGCAATCGACGGTAGCTTCACTACAGACTAAGTTTTCAATTCCAAACCAATCACAAAGACGAATAATCGTTCCTAAATTCCCAGGGTCATTAATCCCGTCAAGGGCGACCACCAAGGCGGACCAATCTACAGCAACAGAGCTTGGAATTTTGAAAGTAGCTAACACTTTATTGGGAGTGCTAAATCCACTAATTTTTGCAAGTCCTTTGGAATCGACTTTGGTAAACTTCTGATTGTATTGAGAAAAACGATCGTCCACAGCAAAAATAGCATCCAATTCGTAGTTTGAGTTTAAAAACTCTTGAACAACTTTAATACCTTCAACAACAAACAACTGATGTTGGGTTCTAAACTTTTTTTGCTTCAAACTTGTGATTAACTTTATTTGGTTTTTCGTTAACATCTAAAAAACGTACTTTTGATTATTATTAATTTAGACAGTAAAGCTAAATTTTATTTATTGATTGTTGAAGAAAACACTGATAAAAATAACCGTTGTATTTGTAATGACTTGTTTTTTTACGGCATGTAATGTTGTAAAACGTGTTGAGGCTACCGATTATTTATTGACTGAAAACAGTTTTTTCATCAATGGTCAGTACAAAAAATCAGAAGAACTCAGTAATTTATCCTTCCAGAAAAGCAACTCAGCACTTCTTGGAATTCCCTTACGACTGCATATTTATAATTTAGCACGTCCTCACAAAGATTCTATCTTTGAGGCTTGGTTGCAAAAAAATCCCAAACGAAAACAGCGGTTAATTTCCAAACTTTCAGAAAAACAACTTAATCAGTTGAAAGTCTCGGCGATTGGATTTAATCGTTGGTTAAAAAATACAGGGGAAGCACCCGTTCTTTTAGATTCTCTAAAAATCAATAAAACAAAACTAAACCTTGAACGGTATTACTTTTCAAATGGATGGTTTGATCGAACTGTAAATTATTCAGTTGATACTGTTGGAATAAAAAGAGCTGCGTTGAAGTTTGAGATAGAGACAGGAACTCCCTATACAATTGGAGAACAATCGAAAAGAATTGACTCTCCAGTGATTGATTCCTTGTACACGAATTTAAAATCAGGCTCTTACCTAAAAACTGGGGAACAATTTAAAATATCAAATTTTGACAGCGAACGCAGCCGTTTGACCACGGCATTTAGAAATTCTGGTGCATACCATTTTTCTGAAGAATATATTCAATATGAAAATGACACCATTGGAACTGGAAATAAGGTCAATGTTACAATGCAAATTCAGGATCGAATTATTCGTAATGACGACTCTATTGTTCGTGTACCGTTTCAAACGTACCGAATCAAAGATGTAAATATTTACACAGATGCTACTTTTGAAAACCGTTCAAAAACCATTTCAGACTCTGTAAGCTACAACAATTACAATTTGTATGCTTACGAAAAATTAAAATATAGACCTAAAGCATTAACCGATGCTGTCTTAATCTCAAAAGGGAGTGTATTTAAAGATTTGGATCGTGCACGCACCTATCGCTACCTAAATGAGTTAAGGACATTTAAATACCCAAACCTTGAATATCTAGAAAACCCACAAGACACAACTCTGACCGCCAATATTTATTTAACACCAAAAAAGAAATATGGCTTGGGCTTTGATGTGAATGTTTCTCAAAGTAATATCCAAACAGTAGGTCTATCTTTTAAGACAGGTGTTGTCATTCGCAACATTTTTAAAGGTGCTGAAACTCTTCAAATTTCTGCCATAGGAGCCATAGGAGCCTCAAAAGATGGGGCAAATACTGAAGATCGTTTTTTTGATATTAATGAGCTTGGAGCTGATATAAAACTCAATATTCCTCGTTTATTTTTCCCATTAAACACCGATAGAATTATCCCTAAGTATATGTCGCCCAGCACACAAATTAGTACTGGATTTACGGGGCAAACAAACATCGGTTTGGACAAGCAAACCTTTAATAGTGTTTTTAGTTATAATTGGTTCTCTTCAGAAAAGGTTACAAACACACTTGATTTAGTAAACTTACAATACGTAAGAAACCTGAATCCAACTAATTATTTCAGTGTGTACCAAAACTCTTTCAACCGACTCCAATCGATTGCACTTGACTCCTATTCAACTCCAGCCGATTTTTTGAGTACAAACGCTAATGGACAACAATCTCTTTTAAAATCGAGAGCGGATGAGTTTATAAATTTAGTGAATGCAGATGTTTTGTATAAAAACTCCAACCCAAGCGAATATCAAACAGTTCGAAATATTCAGGAACGAAAAAATCGATTGGTTCAAGACAACTTTATTCTGGCAAGTAATTTTAATTATGTTCGAAACAGTCGAGAAAACCCTTTTGATACCAATTTTTCAATATTTAGATTGAAATTTGAGTTTGCTGGAAATTTACTTTATACCGCTTCAAAATTATTGGATCTTGAAAACAATTCAGAAGGCGCCTACAAAGTTAGTGGTGTTCCTTTTTCTCAGTATATCAAGTCCGAAATAGATCATATTAAACTTTGGAATCTGGGTCGTAGTAATGTTTTGGCTTTACGCAGCTTTTTTGGAATTGCGATCCCATTAGGAAATGCGACAAGTATTCCGTTTTCAAAAAGTTTTTTTGCAGGAGGTTCTAATGACAACAGAGCTTGGGTTGCTTATAATTTGGGGCCTGGACGTTCTGATAATAATAATGAATTTAACGAAGCAAACATGAAACTCGCATTTAGTTTGGAGTACCGTTACAACTTATTTGGGAATTTGAATGGCGCTTTTTTTATGGATGCTGGAAACATTTGGAATGTTTTAGATGATGTGACAGATCCTAAGGCTACTTTTGACAATATTAAATCTTTGGAAGATATTGCTATTGGTGCAGGAATTGGATTGCGTTATGATTTTAGTTTT
This sequence comes from Flavobacteriaceae bacterium, assembly GCA_018608725.1. GTDB lineage: Bacteria > Bacteroidota > Bacteroidia > Flavobacteriales > Flavobacteriaceae > Hel1-33-131. The sequence continues at coordinate 2,919 of JABAZA010000053.1, read as the reverse complement.
TTCATTCTGAGATTAGACACTGGTTTTAAGGCTTATGAACCTACTTTTGGAGATCAAAATCGTTGGTTGAATAACTTTAATTTTAGCAATGCTGTTTACAATATCGGTATTAATTACCCATTTTAGAAGCCCTATGTTAGCTATATCGTTTTCGTATAATAATACGCTAATCACCTCCAATAATTTGTTCCAAATTACTAAAAATCATTACTTTTACAGCTACAACAAAAACAAACAGAATGAGTCACAATATCAAACCAGGCGTTGCTACAGGACGCGAAGTTCAAGAGATTTTTAAACTTGCTAAAGAAAAAGGATTCGCCCTTCCAGCGGTGAATGTTATTGGCTCTAACACAATTAATGGTGTTCTTGAAACAGCCAAAGAATTAAATGCTCCCGTAATCATTCAGTTTTCTAACGGAGGTGGACAATTTAATGCAGGAAAAGGACTTTCTAACGAAGGTCAAAAGGCTGCAATTGCAGGTTCAATTGCAGGTGCTAAACACATCCACGAAATGGCGCTTGCGTATGGTGTTCCTGTAATTTTACACACAGATCACTGTTCAAAAAAATTATTACCATGGATTGACGGTTTATTAGAGGCGAGTGAAGTTCATTTTGCACAAACTGGAAAATCATTATATAGCTCTCACATGATTGATTTATCTGAAGAGCCGATTGAAGAAAACATCGAAATCTGTAAAACCTATTTAGAACGCATGTCCAAAATGGGAATGACTCTAGAAATAGAATTAGGAATTACAGGCGGTGAAGAAGATGGAGTTGACAACAGCGATGTTGATGTTTCTAAATTATATACACAACCCGAAGAAGTCGCTTATGCCTATGAAGAACTTAGTAAAGTAAGTGATCAGTTTACCATTGCAGCAGCTTTTGGAAACGTACACGGTGTTTATAAACCAGGAAATGTAAAATTAACTCCAAAAATTCTTAAGAATTCTCAAGAATATATTACTGAAAAATATGGTGTTTCTGAAAATCATATTGACTTCGTATTCCATGGTGGATCTGGATCTACAGTAGAAGAAATTAGAGAAGGAATATCGTATGGAGTTATCAAAATGAATATCGATACAGATATGCAATACGCATTTATGTCGGGTGTTCGTGACGATTTCAAAGCGAACAGTGCATATTTAGAAGCACAAATCGGAAATCCGGACGGTAGTGATGTTCCAAATAAAAAATATTACGACCCTAGACGATGGTTGCGTGAAGGAGAAAAAGCATTCATTACTAGACTTAAAAAAGCATTTGAGGATTTAAATAATGTCGATACATTATAAAATTTGTGTAGTTTTGTACTTTAATTTTACCATTTAGACACTAATATATGGCTTGGTTCAAAAGAAAAGACAAAGGAATTCAAACTCCAACAGAAGCAAAACGAGACACACCCAAAGGACTTTGGTACAAATCCCCTACGGGAAAAGTTATTGAAACAGATGAGTTAGAAAGAAATTTCTATGTCAGTCCCGAAGACGGTTATCACGTACGCATTGGTAGTAATGAATACTTTGAAATGCTATTTGATGATAATAAATTTAAAGAGTTAGACCCAAATATTACTTCCAAAGACCCTTTAAAGTTTGTTGATAAAAAAACGTATTCTGACCGTTTAAAAGCTGCAAAATCAAAAACAAATCTTAACGATGCTGTACGAACTGCTGTTGGTAAATCTAAAGGAAAAAAGTTGGTAATTGCTTGTATGGACTTTAGTTTTATTGGAGGTTCGATGGGTTCTGTAGTTGGAGAAAAAATTGCAAGAGCTGCTGACCACGCACTTCATAATAACTTGCCTTTTATGATTATTTCAAAATCTGGAGGTGCTCGTATGATGGAAGCTGCTTTATCGCTTATGCAACTCGCAAAAACTTCTGCAAAACTCGCACAACTCGCTGACGCAAATATTCCTTATATTTCACTTTGTACTGATCCTACAACAGGCGGAACAACAGCCTCATTTGCAATGTTAGGTGATATTAATATCAGTGAACCTGGAGCGCTCATTGGATTTGCAGGTCCTCGAGTGGTAAGAGACACCACTGGTAAAGAATTACCAGATGGTTTTCAAACTGCCGAATTTGTAAAAGAACATGGCTTTTTAGATTTTATCACTCCTCGAAGTGAACTAAAAAACAAAGTAAATCAGTATATTGATTTAATATCAAACCAGCCTCTCAGAGCCTAGTTAACAATAAGGCTGTCCACTAATTATTGGACGCAATCAATACACTGAAAAGGTCTGCAATGATTACAATCTTTCTCATGTAACAAATTAGACGTTTTATTACAACTATTAAAATGAGCCAATGGTTCGTTTTTTTTGCTGTAAATAAAATCGAGAACCTAAAGGTATAAACAACAGAAAATCACTATATTTGCCAACTAATTACGATAGACGTAGTTAACAGCATAAAAATTATTTAAATAATATTGGAATGTATTTAACAAAAGAAGCTAAAGAGAAACTCTTTAAAAAACACGGAAAAGATGCCAAAGACACGGGATCTTCAGAAGGACAAATTGCATTATTCACAGAAAGAATCAATCACTTAACTGAGCATTTAAAACAAAATCGTAAAGATTATAACACAGAACGCTCATTAGTAAAACTAGTTGGAAAACGTCGCTCATTATTAGACTATTTAATGAAGTCAGATATCTTAAGATATCGTGCAATTGTAAAAGAATTAGGATTAAGAAAATAATATTAAAAAACCACGCACAAAGCGTGGTTTTTTAGGTTTTAACACTTTTAAAGTTCATAAATAATAGAAGAAGCTAATTAGAGTTTTTCATTGGTCACACCACACAACGACAACAACACAACACCAATGTTTAATTAGAACAAAAAATTATGATACCAAAAGTATTTAAAGAGGTCATTGACCTCGG
>JABAZA010000022.1 GCA_018608725.1 Flavobacteriaceae bacterium | reverse complement strand
TACATTATATCTGATTTTTTATTTCCCTTTTAAATCACGAATTTTACAGGAAATAAACAAAACATCTTGAAAACTCAGAAAATTGCTATTATTGGAGGTCCTGGTACTGGAAAAACCACCTTAATCAACGCGCTTAGAACAAAAGGTTATAGTTGTATGGAAGAAATTTCAAGACAAATTACCCTTGATGCGCAAGAGAAAGGCATCGAACAATTGTTTTTAGAAGATCCTTTAATGTTTAGTGAGCATCTTTTATTAGGACGTCAAAAACAATTTTTAGCGGCAGATTCACTTCAAGAGGAGGTTGTGTTTTTTGATCGTGGACTTCCAGATGTTGTTGCTTATTTAGACTATTTAAAATGCAGCTATCCGGATTCTTTTAAAACAATTTGCAGTCAGCACACCTATGACAACGTTTTTATATTAAAACCTTGGAAAGCGATTTACGAACAAGATAACGAACGCTATGAAACGTTTGAACAAGCATTGATTCTTCATGATTTTCTAGTTAAAACCTACACGGACTATGGGTATTCTATTATCGAGACCCCATTTGGAACAGTTGAGGAACGACTCAATTTTATTTTAAATCATTTAAACCAAAGTGAATGAAGCATCCAATTGAATTATTGGAACACTATTGGAATTTTTCAGAGTTTAGACCACAACAAGAGGAAATTATTGAAGCGGTTTTGGCAAATGAAGATTGCATTGCGCTTTTGCCTACTGGAGGTGGAAAATCGATTTGTTTTCAAATCCCAGCGCTGATAAAAGACGGCATATGTATTGTGGTATCTCCACTTATAGCGTTGATGCAAGATCAGGTAATTAATCTGAAAGAAAAAGGCATCAAAGCGATGGCACTCACCAGCGGATTCACTTATGAAGATATCGATCGGATGTTGGATAATTGCATCTATGGAAACTATAAATTTCTCTACCTTTCTCCTGAACGGCTTCAACAAGATTTAGTCCAACAACGTATTAAACAAATGAATGTTAACCTGATTGCGGTGGATGAAGCACATTGTATAAGTCAATGGGGACATGATTTTAGACCTGCCTACAGAGATATCAAAGTATTGAGAACACTCCACCCAAATGTGAATGTAATTGGGTTAACAGCTTCAGCCACTGACAAGGTTGTAAAAGACATTTGCTCACAATTGGACTGCATTGACCCAAAGATTTTTAAAACCTCGTTTCAACGCCCCAATTTAGCGTATTTAACATTGGATTGTGATGATAAATATTTCAAAACCGTTCAGATTTTAAAAAAATATTCAGGTAGTTCGATTATTTATGTACGAAATAGAAAAGCAACGCTCGAAATTTCAAACTATTTAAATAAGCTCGGAATTACAAGTGGGTATTATCATGGTGGTTTAAGCACAAAAGAAAAAGACACGCAATTTGAGCGTTGGAGTGCAAATAAAAATCAAGTCATGGTTGCAACCAATGCTTTTGGAATGGGTATTGACAAAGCCAACGTACAAACTGTAATTCATCATAATTTACCAGAAAGTTTGGAAAGCTATTACCAAGAAGCAGGACGCGCAGGACGTAATAACGACTCCGCTTATGCAGTGATTCTTCGAAATGCTTCTGATGAGATGGATTCCAAAAATCAATTTATCAATAGCCTTCCAGATCCTTCGTTCTTAAAAAACCTATATAAACGGTTGTGTAATTATTTTCAAATTTCTTATGGTGAAGGAGTAAACTCCGTTCATAATTTTAACTTTAAATTATTTTGCAATTCCTATAACCTTCCTTCAATCCTGACCTACAATGGGCTTAAAATTTTAGATAGAACCAGTGTCATTTCAATGGAAGAACGTTTTAAAAATACCGCCTTTCTACAAATCATTATCGGAAATGCTGCTCTATTCAATTACATTGAAAAACACCCAAAACAGGCCCTTATTATAAAGGTTATTTTAAGAAGTCACGAAGGGGTATTTGACCATTCTACAGAAATTTTTACGCAAACAATCGCTAAAAAAATAAACCTCTCCGAAGAAGAAGTCATAAAACATTTAAACGCATTAAATAAAGCTGATATCATTCAATTTGAATCATCAAAAACAGATGCACAAATCACTTTTATAGAACCAAGAGAGGATGATAAAACAATTCATAGAATCTCAAAAATAGTCACTCAACAACACGATTTAAAAAAGACACAACTAAAGTCAGTATTTGAGTATGTGAAAAATGATGGCAAATGTAAAAGCCAAAAACTACTGTCCTACTTTGAAGAAACCAACTCAGAACCCTGTGGTATTTGCTCAAGTTGTTTAGAACGTTCAAAAAAAAGTGTAATTTCGGAAAGTGATTTAAAAACAATCTTAACTTTACTTAAAACAGAACCCCTTTCTTCTAGAAAACTGGAAGAATTAAGTAATTTTAATCCCGATAAATTAACCACTATATTAACCAGTCTTTTAGAAAAAGAGTTGATTGAAATAACAGAACGAAACACGTACAAACTCAAAATGTCATGACAAAAGAAGCTATTCGTATTGTATTTATGGGCACACCCGAATTTGCGGTGACCATATTAGACGGACTTTTACAACACAATTACAAAGTTGTAGGCGTTATTACGGCCCCAGATCGCCCAGCTGGACGTGGTCAAAAAATTCATGAATCCGCGGTAAAAGTGTACTCTAAATCTAAAGGCTTGACAGTTTTTCAGCCAACAAACTTAAAAGAGGGTTCATTTTTGGAAAATTTAAAATCCTTAAATGCGAATCTTCAAATTGTTGTTGCTTTCCGAATGCTGCCTAAAGTGGTATGGCAAATGCCTGCATTAGGAACATTCAATTTACATGCATCTTTACTTCCAGATTATCGGGGTGCAGCCCCAATAAACTGGGCTATTATCAACGGAGAAAAAGAAACAGGAGTTACCACCTTTTTTATTGATGAAAAAATAGATACAGGAGCTGTTATTATGCAATCCAAAATTGATATAAGTCCTACAGAAAATGCTGGCGAATTACATGATAAATTAATGCATCTAGGAAGCGATTTGGTATTGAAAACCGTTCAAGCTATAGAAAACGGAAATCTAAAAACAACGGTGCAACCACTAAAAGAAACCAAAACTGCATATAAACTCAATAAGGATAATTGCAAAATTGATTGGAATTCTACATTAGACGCTATATACAATCAAGTTCGAGGACTCCATCCCTACCCTGCAGCTTGGGGACTTTTATCGAACGGTAAGGAACTTTTAAACATCAAATTGTATGAAGTTCTAAAACATTCTGAAGCGCACGAATTTAAAAATGGGCAGCTCATTATTTCAAAAAAAGCAATTAACGTTGCCGTAAAAGGAGGATTTATCGAACTCATTAATTTTAAATTCCCTGGGAAAAGACAAATGGATGCAGTATCATTTTTAAATGGATTTACATTTGATGAAAATGCACAAATGTTATAAATAACACATGGACAATGAAAAAAAATAAACTTATAGAACACATGGCGGTATGTGCCGGAATTTCAAAAGCATCCGCTCAAAAGGCATTAGAAGGGTTCTTAGAGGCAACTTCAAAATCACTTCAAAACGGCAACAAAGTCTCGCTAGCTGGATTTGGGACTTGGTCTGTCTATGAACGATCGGCACGCATGGGTCGAAATCCTAAAACAAATGAACCTTTAGCAATTCCAGCAAAAAATACAATAAAATTTAAGGCAAGTCCTCAATTATTGGATACGCTTCAGTCTTAAGATTCTAATTATAATTTTTGAGTTTAAAATATAATTCCTATATTTAATAAGAATTTTACAGTTAAAGATGTCAAATATCTATTTAAAAAAAGGTCATTTACTAATTGCAGAACCCTCTATTATTGGAGATATGTCCTTTAATAGATCTATTATTATTATTGCAGATCATAATAACGAAGGCTCTATTGGATTTATTTTAAATAAACCTCTTGACTTCACACTCCAAGATTTGATTCCTGAAATAGAAATTCCGTTCAAAGTTTATAACGGAGGTCCTGTTGAACAAGATAATCTCTACTATATCCATAAAATCCCAACCTTAATTCCTGATAGTATTGAAATTTCTCCAGGACTATATTGGGGTGGTAATTTTGAAAAAATTACCAATCTGATTCAACAGAATAAATTAGATTCTAATGACATTCGATTTTTTCTTGGCTATTCAGGATGGGAAACCAACCAATTATCCTCAGAATTATTAGCGCATACATGGATCCTTTCTGAAAATAAGCACCACAAAACAATTATTGAAAAAGTGAATACGAGTTTTTGGAAAGAAAAGATGCTTGAACTCGGAGGCGAATATAGTATCTGGTCCAACGCACCTGAAAACCCTTCATTCAACTAAGACAGCCTTAGCGTCATGTTTAACTTGGCTAAAATACTTTGACTCACATGATTTGTGAAATTCTTTTTTCTAAATGATGTGATTGGTTGAATCCCTTGAATTACATTGGTTACAAACAACTCGTCTGCTTTTTGCAATTCAAATGGCGATATAGAGGCCTCAACACACTCAAAGTCAGGAATTTTACCGATAATTTCTAAAATCTGCTTGCGCATAATACCTTTTAGACATCCATCATCCAAAGGGGGTGTTTTTATGACATTATCTTTCACTAAAAACAGATTCCCATTGAGCGCTTCAACAATATTTTTATTGGTATTTAGTAATAGACAATTATCGTATTGATTTTCTTTTGCATAAACACTCCCTAAAACATTTAACAACTTGTTATTGCTTTTTAAAGTCGATAAGAGTCCAGGGGTTATATAAAAATCTTTAAACAACTCTATTCTATAATCTGAAGTATTCAGTAAGTATAAATCCGTTGGCAACGGTTCTGCAGTTATAAAATAGGAAACAGCGTTTGAATTTGGGGTATAAAACCCACCTTGGTTTCTAAAAACCGTAAATTTTACTCTAAAAGAATTTGAATCCGAATTGTGATGCGATACTAATTCTAGAATTTGAGATTCTAAAAATTCAGGAGTGAAAGTCATTGGGATTTCCATTCTTAAAATTCGCATGGAAGCCATCAGTCGAAAGTAATGATCTTCCCAAAACAGAATTTTGCCATTTAAGGTTTTGATGGTTTCAAAAAGTGCATCTCCATAAGCCAATCCTCGATTGAATACCGATAGTTTTGCTTCCTGCTCCGAAAGTAATTCGCCGTTGCTATTTATCATAAAAAAGTCCTGAATAAATCAGGACAAATATAGTTTAAAAATAAAAAATGGTTAGGACGAACCTAAGATTTGCTTGAGATCTGATATTTGATTGTCCCAAAGCATCTTTGATTCTTCTACTTCGTCTTCTTCTGCAAAATCTGTAATCATTAACGACACATCTTTTGTGATACCATCGACTTGAATTCTTATTTCAAAATAGGATTGATCTTCATCACTTTCGAGCCATTTAAATTTGACACGTTCTCCATTTTTTTTCGTTAACAACTTAGCTTGTTCTTCTGAACCATCCCAAATAAAGGTGAATAATTCACTTCTTGAGTTTACATTATCCGCAAACCATTCTGACAGACCAGATGCCGATGAAATATATTGATACAATAATTGAGGAGATGCTTGTATAGGAATTTCTAACTCAAACTTTATTTTATCGCTCATTGGTTAATTAAAATTTAAAAATCCAATATATACAAATATTGGTTAGTTCTGTAAAGAATATTAATTTATTTTTTAAAGGAGTATTTATTTGTAAGGCGATATATTGTTTTTATATTTGCAGCCATCTAATTATGGCGAGGTAGCTCAGCTGGTTAGAGCGTCGGATTCATAACCCGGAGGTCGCGGGATCGTGCCCCGCTCTCGCTACTAGATTTTAAAAAGACTTTCAAGATACTGAAAGTCTTTTTTTATAGAACAATTTCGTGTAATGGGTTTTCTAAAACAAGGGATAGAAAAGCGATTAATCGGCTCACGAGTTGTTTTTTTGTGCTAATTCTGAGTGAATTACTGTCTGTTGTGACATCTAAATTGTTAAGAAACGGTTTTTATCAATTCTTCTAAAGATAGTAATTGCTGATCCCCAGAATTCATGTTTTTTAGCAAGTATTTACGCTGTTTCATTTCTGACTCGCCAACCATAACTACATAAGGAATTTCGCGCTTATTACAGTAATTCATTTGTTTTTTCAATTTAGCAGCATCTGGATACAATTCAGTGGCAATAGATTTTGATCGTAAAAATGTCATTGCTTTTAAGCAATACAAACTCTCTGAGGTTCCAAAATTGGTGAAAAGCACTTTTGTTGAACGTGTTTTATCGGATGGAAATAACCCCAACTCTTCCAAAACTAAATAAATTCGATCCAATCCAAAGCTAATACCTACTCCACTGACATCTTTCAAACCAAAAATTCCTGTAAGGTCATCATAGCGACCGCCGCCACCAATAGAACCCATTTGTACAGAATCGGGCGCAGCCACTTCAAAAATAGCACCTGTATAGTAATTAAGTCCTCGAGCTAAAGTGACATCCATTTGTAGTTTAGCTGTTTTAAGTCCTAACGCAGCCACAGAAGTTCCGATGAATTCTAATTCTTCGACCCCTTTTATACCATCCGTAGAAGTGCTTAAAATAGATTTTAAAGATTCTAATTGTTCTGAGAAATTACCCGTCAAATTAAAAAGTGGTTCTAACTTAGAAATCCCTTCCGAAGGAATGCCTTTTTTAAGCATTTCTTCTTTGACGTTCTCCGCTCCTATTTTATCAAGCTTATCCAAAGCCACAGTAAAATCGATAAGCTTATCTTGAGCGCCAATCAATTCGGCGATGCCTGCCAATATTTTTCTGTTGTTTATTTTTATAGTAACACCCTCTAGGTTTAAATCTGAAAAAACAGCGTCATACAATTGAATGAATTCAATTTCTTGCCACAAAGATTTTGAGCCTACCACATCAGCATCACACTGATAAAATTCTTGAAATCGTCCTTTTTGAGGACGATCGGCGCGCCAAACAGGTTGAATTTGGTAACGTTTGAAAGGGAATACAATGTCATTTTGATATTGTGCTACATAGCGTGCAAAAGGCACCGTTAAATCGTAGCGCAATGCTTTTTCAGTAAGTGAATTTGAAAACCGTGCTAGGTTGCCATCTTCAAGGGCTTGTAAATCTGCTTTTTTAACTTTATCACCAGAATTTAAAATCTTAAAGATGAGGCGATCCCCTTCTTCTCCATATTTCCCTAATAAGGTTTCGGACAATTCAAAGCTTGGGGTTTCAATTGGTTGAAATCCAAATTTTTTAAAATTTGACTTTATGGTACTAAAAATGTAGTCGCGATTTGCCAACTGCAGTGGAGAAAAATCTCGTGTTCCTTTAGATATGCGTGGTTTAGATACCATAATTTTGCTTTATTCTACAAATATCTCTCTTTTTACGAATCTATCCAATTAGATCTTCTAAATACTTGTAAAGATCTCCTTTTGTGATATTTGATCCTTGAACAATCAGTTCAAATAATTTTAAATTTTTATCAGCTTCAAGTGTTTTATCGGCATTAAATAATTCTACTTCATCGGACATCAAATTGTCTCTTAACCATCCAAATCCTTCTTTGGTGGTCAAATCAATAGTATCCACTTTAATTTTAAGTCCAATCAATCGCAACTGCAATCCATCAACCTTAAACAAATACATATGTTGCGGAGCTATATTTTCTAAATACTCCACCTTTGACAAGACACCTTCCCAAACCAAATCGCTAAAAACATCCAATTCTTCTTCCGCCACTTCTGGCTTCTGTTCCTTAATTTCTTTCCATTCTTCTGCCGTGATGGATTGCGTTGCTAAAAAATTAATAAACTCTTGATTTAGCTCTTCAAACTGCTCTTTTGTGAGTCGTGTGTATTTCATCTTAAATGTTGTTAAAAAAAATGCGCCCTATTAACAGGGCGCAAATTTATAAAATTACATTGAATTAATACTAGAAGATATAGCGTAATCCAAACTGCATTTGCCATCTAGATGCTAAACTTGAATCGTATCCAAACGTTTCGGTTTGGTTAGGATTGAAAGAATAGGATGGCACTAAAGTAGTTGGATCCACACTTACACCTATTGGAGATACATTGTTAGGTTGTTGTACTAAGCCCCAATCGGAGTTTATTAGATTTCCAACGTTTAAGACATCAATGCTAAACTGAATGGTATTGATTTTATTTTCTGAAATTTTTATTTCATAATCTTGTAAAAACTTCACATCCCAGCGGCCTCTCCATGGTGCTTGCGCGCCGTAACGCTCTGCATATTGACCTCTACGACCGCTTAAGTAATCATCTTGAGCGATGTAATTATCAAACGCAACAGCTTCACTAGCTACAGGAAAATCCATGAGCTGAATTTCTGCAGAGGTTGGCACGTATAAAAGGTCATTGTTTTGAAACGATGTATCGCCGTTGATATTTCCTGCATAGGTATAACTAAAACGACCTCCACGAGAATATTCAAAGAATGTGGAAAGCGTGCTACTCCATTTTTTGTTTGTTCCGTAGTTCCATTTTTTACTAGCAACACCAATAATTCGGTGTGTATCGCCATATCTAGAGTGAGACAGCACATCAGAATTTGCATTTCCAACCACTGGGTTAAAATCAAATGCATCTCCTGTAATTTCAGCCTCAATTGAGTTAACATCTTTTGAATCTAAATAGCTATACGCTAACATGGTGTATAACCCATTATCAAACGTTTTTTGTGCTTTAAAAGAGGCATTCCAAATACGACCTTTGTCTGAATTTGTAAATACGTAAGCGTTGTTAATTTTATCGGCGTCTGTATAATAAGGTCTGTTATCCACACCAACTAAAGTCCCGGATGGCTCTGTAAGCCCCCAGTTTTGTACATGTGCTCCATTGATGTCTTTTGTATAAGACAGGTCAGCAGAAACAATTAAACCATTGTCATATTTGTGATCCAGTCCTAAATTAGTTCTCCACACTTGTGGGAATTTGAAATCTGGATCTACCATTTGGTAGAAGTATGAATTAGGATTTCCAATTTGGTTTCCTAACCATACAAATGGAAAACGTCCTGTAAACAGACCAGACCCCCCTCTTAATTGGATTGTGCTATCGCCCTTTACATCATAGTTAAATCCAACGCGAGGAGACACTAACCAATCGTCTGATGGCATTTGTGTGCTATCAAGTAATTGAACTTCTCCAGTATTAGGATTTACATAAGGAATTTCTGGTTGATAAAACGATACATCAATAACTTCTTGTGCCTTATCTGCTGAGTCAAAGAACAAAGGCTTATCGAAGCGTAACCCATAAGTTAACTTAAAGTTGTCGTTCACATCCCATTCATCTTGAAGGTAAAATGCCAATTGTCCAACATTGGTTTCTGCTAAAGCCCATGAATCGGCATCTTTAACTCCTTGTGCATTTGCTAAAGCTTCTTCTAATAACCCGTTTGTAGATGCTGCTAAAAAATCACTAACAGACCCAAAAGCACCAAAAGCACCCACATAACCATTATCATTAGCGTATCCATAGGCACCTAAATTAAAAGAGTTGTCAAACTCAAATTTCTCAAAAGAGACCCCAGCTGTATAGGTGTGGTTCGCTCTAGAAATGGTCATATTGTTAGAAAATTGAAATACTTTTTGATCTAACACATTGTTGATTGAAAATGGCTCATGACCCGCAATAATATAATTTTGTCCAGCACCATTTTGTATTGTAATTGCTGGAGCAGGCGAAGACATTGGATTTCTAAAATCATCAAAATGAGTATATCCCGCTTGAAATTTGTTAGATATATTATCAGAAAATCTTGAATTCAATTCTATTTGAATCGAATTTAATTTATTGTTAATTTGATAACCTGAGTTCTGAAACTGAAGTGTTGTGGCACTCGGCCCTCTTACACCTAGTGCAGATGGATGTGCTGGTTTATCTTTAGAAGCATCTAACCAGTTGTATATAACTGCTAATTGGTTGTTGTCATTCACATTCCAATCGAGCTTAAAAATTCCTTTGCTAGATTCAGAATCATGTGTAAAACCTTGATAAGCACCTGTATTATACCCTAAATTCGCCAAGGCATTTTGAACTGCTATAAGATCCGATTCTGAAACAACAGATTCATTAATTGCACCCGAACCTGTATTAGGTAACCAAGATTGACCTAAGTCGGTGCGTTCATCTTGCTCATAATTGGCAAAGAAAAATAATTTATTTTTTACGATCGGTCCTCCAACACTAAACCCTGTTTGTTGCTGTGTAAGGCTGGGAACAAAGATATCTTGTCCTTTAATTTTTGAGCCGGTCATATCTTCATTTCTATAAAATCCATAAACAGTCCCTTTAAACTCATTCGACCCACTTTTAGTTACTGCATTTACAGAAGCTCCAGTAAACCCAGATTGTGTGACGTCATAAGGTGCCGTCGATACTTGTATTTGATCGATTGCATCTAAAGATATAGGTTGTGCATTTGTTTGTCCTCCTGGAGTGGCAGCATCCAATCCAAACGGATTGTTAAAAATTGCACCATCTAAAGAAAAGTTATTAAACTGGTCATTACGACCTCCAAAAGAACCATTACTTGCTGTTGGCTCCAAACGTGTAAAATCAGCTGCAGATCTAGAAATTGTAGGGAGTGTGGTCAATTCTTTACGACCAACACTTGTCTCAGCTCCTGTTCGATCACTACCAAAAACGCCATTAGCATTATTAACTGTTAGTACAACTTCATCGAGTTGTGCAGAGTCTGGAGTTAGACTTAACGCTAAATTTTCTGTTTTTCCTAAGGTCAAAAACACATCGGAAAAAGATTGATCATTATAGCCTACATAACTAACTGTTATTGTGTAAGGTCCACCTACTCTAAGGTTAACAAGATTAAATCGTCCGTCAATGTTGGTTGCTGCACCATAGGTAGTCCCTGTTGGTGTATGAACTGCAATGACATTCGCACCTGGTAAACCAACGTTGGTTTAATCGGATATTACGCCCTTAACACTTGATGTAGTCAACTGAGAGAATGACAAAGAACAAGTAAAAATGAACATAAAAAGTGTGATAAGTTTTTTCATTTTTTGTTTGTTAAAAGTTATTTAAAACAAACTTAGACAAAAAAAAGCCTGTACTTATGTACAGGCTTTAAAATTAAAAATGAATTTATTAACGTTTTGTTAATAAATTCATAAAATTGTTATTTAGCGACAATAATTTCGAAAGGGAAATCAACTGCTACGTCTCTATGAAGACGAATAATAGCATTGTATTTACCAAGGCGTTTTACGTTACCACCTGTAACATTGATGTATTTTTTATCAATTGAATGGCCTTCTTTTTCAATAGCTGCTGCGAGATCAATATTATTAACGGATCCAAATAATTTATCTCCACTACCCACTTTAGCAGGTATTTTAATTTCTAAAGTTTTTAACGCTTCGGCAATTGCTTGTGCTTCATCGACAATTTTTTTCTCTTTGAACGCACGTTGCTTTAAGTTTTCTGCTAATACTTTTTTAGCAGAAATCGTAGCAAGAATGGCTTTACCACCAGGTATTAAAAAATTTCTACCATAACCGTTTTTAACTGTTACAACATCGTCTTTAAACCCCAATCCTT
>JABAZA010000083.1 GCA_018608725.1 Flavobacteriaceae bacterium | reverse complement strand
TCTTTTGATTGTCCGTCGGGTCCTTCTGAACTAATTATCGATGGAGAAAATGGATTATTAGTTGAAAATCAAAACTTTGAGGCCCTCATTACTGCAATGGATAAGATGCATACGGATCAAGTATTTTATAAGCATTGTAAATCCAAAACCCAATCAACAATACAAGCATTTTCTAAAGAAACAGTAATGGCTGAATGGATTAAACTATTCACCGATTAGGTCGTAATTCGAATATTCAATTTTAAGGCTAAAAACTTAAACTTTCTAAGCCCTATCATTATCCATTTAGGACTTTTTAAAAGCAAACGTTGTTTTTGACTGAGGTGCAAAGGATTGATTTGTAGTATGCATTTTTGACGTTTAATTTTATTGTTTTCATAGGTATATTTTATGGCTAACTTGTAAAACTGAATGTCAATATATTTTTGGATTGATGTATTCGACGGATAACGGTTTTTATAATGTTCGAGATCTGGCACCCGTTTTTCAGAAATTTTTGATGATGACAACTGTTCTTTATCATCATAGTTTTTAATCATTAAGGAACGATTTAAAAAAATGATTTGCTCAGATGCAAAATAATTTAGATAATAATCCACATCTTCACCTACATCGATATGTTCATTAAATTTGTGTGTTTTGATAAAATTACGTTCAAAAACTAAACTACTTTGATCGACAATGAACTGATTGAAATTTGCAGAAAAAAAGTCCTCAAGCACATAAGATGTTTGATTTGGTTGTGCTTCAAAACTCGTATGAATATCCAATAAACGTCCGTTTCTTGATTCTTTGTAGCTACATCCAAAAACCTGATGGTTTGGATAGTTTTCGATGAGATTAAACATGGATTTCAAATATGATGGCTTCCAAATATCGTCGGCGTCCAATAAAGCAATATACTGCCCTTTAGCTAAAGCAACCCCACGGTTTCTTGCTGCCGAAAGTCCTTTGTTTTCTTGTGTATGAATGGATAATTTTGGAAGTTTTAATGCTTCAACTTTAGACAAACTAGCATCGGTACTACCATCATTGATAATAATAATTTCATAGTTTTCAAAAGTTTGATCACTCACACTTTTTAGCGTCGCTAAAATAAAATTAGCTTTATTGTAAAGTGGTATGACAATTGAAAAGAACGGCATTGCTTTATTGAATATTATGTGGTTGATGATTCAATATTTTAGCAATGGATTTTGCAGCTACACAAGGATTTTCATCTGACGATCCTGAAATCAAATAGGTATTAAATAGAAACTCTAAAAAACAATCAATTTCGTTGTGATTCACCTCGTATTTTAAGGCTTCAGATAAGAGTTCTTTAATCCCCTCTTTTTGTGACAGTCCTAAACAAATCGCATCTAATTTGTAGTAGGCATTTCCTAAAACCACTAGCGGTTTATAACTCGAAAGGACTTCAATCCCCGCGGTAGAGTTATTAACTACAATCACATCAGCGGTTTGAATCTGAGACGCTAAACTAGATATGGAATCAAGGTGTATGTCATTGGTTTCAATATAATCATAAAATAAATCGCTGTTACAATTTTGGTAAGCAGGGTGTTCACGAACAATTAAAACTGCGTTATCAGGTAAGTTTTTGTGTACAGCTTGTAGAATTTCAAATGGTGAATTAAAGTGTGGACTGTGAAATACCATATTAACGTCATTGGGATCTTGCATGACTAACAGAAATACGGGGGGGTCGCTTTCAATTTGAATTGTTGCATTTTGATTGCCTTTTTGTGACCCAAACTTCGCAAGTTGAACTACACGCAACATATCTGGTGGATAAACTCCAAGTCCATCAAATACCAATTCGAAAATATAATCTAGAGAACGCAGTATGGGATTTCTTAGATAAGTTCCTTTTTTTGTTCGATGATTAATACCTTTTTGCTTAAAAGGTTTAGTTTGTTGTTTCTCATATTGTTTTAAAACGGATGCATTAGCATTAACTCCATATTCGTCAAAAAACGTGGTGTTATAAGGGCCTAATTCTAAGAAATAAACTTTAATCTTTTGAACCTTACATACCGCTACAAATGCTTCAACTGCTAATCTCGAATCTCCCCAACACAGAGCAAATTCAGGGCGTTGTTTTTGGATTTGTTTAGAGAAAATATCGATATATGACAGGGCTTGCATGAGGAGTTTTTTTTCGGAGATATTGGCATCTAATAACGTATGGTATTGGATCAAACTTTTGTAATCAACCCCTTTGTAGTTGGATTCTGACGCCAATAATTTTCCATAAAATTTGGATTTAACTCGTGTTTGAATCCAAGCTGTAATACTGACCCATGAGCAAGAAACTAAGCGAAATAAACTAAAGAGATAGCCACTCAAAAAAATGCTATAAATTTTAAAATTTATTTGAGGCTGGGTCAAACTAAGTTCTCGTTTTATTTTCCAAAATAAACGCGATACTTTGTCCTCGTAGCCTATGCAAAGAATCGTCATTTATTATTCAGATTTACGTTGTACAACCTCAAAGACTTTCGAGTCTTCACATTTAAGCGTTTTACTAGGATATTTTAAAATCAAAGCATAATCGTGGGTTGCCATAAAAATAGTATGTCCTTTTTTGTTGAGTTCCAAAAGCACTTCCATCACTTCTACACTTGTTTGTGGATCAAGATTCCCCGTAGGCTCATCTGCCAAAATTAATTTTGGATCGTTGAGTAAAGCTCTAGCAATTGCCACACGTTGTTGTTCGCCCCCCGAAAGTTCGTAAGGGAATTTAGCGCCTTTAGTCTGCATATTCACCTTTGTAAGAACCGCTTCAATCTTGGCGCTAATTAATCCTTTGTCTTTCCAACCTGTCGCCTTTAATACAAATTCGAGGTTGCCCACAATAGTGAGTTCGTTTAGAAGTTTAAAATCTTGAAATACAACTCCTAATTTTCGTCTTAAAAAAGGAATGTCTTTTTCTTTCAGAGTTTTTAAATCAAACTCAACGATGGATCCAGAACCATTATTCAATTTTAAATCGCCGTACAGCGTTTTTAAAAAACTACTCTTTCCAGAACCTGTTTTTCCAATTAAATACACAAACTCTCCCTCTTTGACATCGACATTGACCTCACTCAAGATTAAATTATCATTCTGAAAAATGGAAACGTTTTCTAATTTTAATACCGAATTTGACATGTATTTACCCTTAAAATTAATTTTTTATAAAAGTATTACTATTTGACTCAATTATCAAATATCACTAGCATTAAACGGGCTTCTTTCAATTTATATTTTAATGAACGTATAATTTAGCTATACTTTTTCCGTTATACAATTGATAATATTTTATCTTTGAATGTAATAAAAACGCCTTCGCTATATGACCTCCATAAAATATTTAACTCGACTTGTTTTTTTGTGTTTCTTTTGTGTTGGGTTTGCACAAAAATCGGCGGTTTACACTAATGAAACCGTCAAATTTCAGTCTGCATTAGCACTTTACAATACACAACAATATCAATCCGCTCAACTGCTTTTTAAATCTGTAGAATCCAATGCCACCGATGGATTTTTAAAATCCAATGCCGCCTATTACAATGCAAATTGTGCCGTTCGACTCAATCAACCAAACGCCGAATTGCTTATAGAATCTTTTGTTGAAGACTACCCTTCTAGCACAAAACGTAATTCCGCCTATTTAGAAGTGGCCAATTATTATTTTGAAAACGCAAAGTATGCATATGCCCGTAAATGGTATAAAAAAGTTGATTTAGCATCCGTATCAAAATCAAACCTAGAACCGTTTTATTTTAAGTATGGATATAGTTTGTATGCAACCAAAAACTATAAAGCTGCGAAATCGTATTTGACAAAAGTTGAAACGTCTCAAACCTACGGCTCACAAGCCAAATATTACATTGGTTTTATGGCCTATGAAGGCGATGATTATGATCAAGCTTCCGAATATTTCAATCAAGTAAATCAAACCGAAGCCTACAAAAATAATTTATCGTACTACCAAGCAGATTTGAATTTCAAATTAGGAAGATTTTCAAAAGCCATCGAATTAGCGTCTGCACAATTAGAAAAGAGTTCTTCAAAAGAAGTATCAGAACTCTCTAAAATTATTGGCGAAAGTTATTTTAATCTTCAAAAGTATTCGGAAGCCATTCCGTATTTAAAAGCATATAAAGGTAAAAAAGGCCGCTGGAACCACACCGATTTTTATCAATTGGGATATGCGTTTTATAAACAGAACTACTATCAACAGGCGATTAATGAATTTAATAAAATTATTGAGGGTTCAAATGCCATTGCACAAAATGCCTACTACCATTTAGCAGAAAGTTATGTCAATCTCAACAAAAAACAACAAGCGTTAAATGCGTTTAGAAATGCCTCAGAAATGGACTTTAACCCCAATATCCAAGAAGATGCTTGGCTAAATTATGCCAAACTTAGCTATGAAATTGGAAACCCCTATAAATCCACCCCCGAAGTGTTAACCGATTTTCTGAAACGCTACCCTAAATCAGCTTTTAAAATTGAAGTAGAAACCTTATTAATTGACTCCTATATCAGTTCCAATAACTTTAAGGAAGCACTGGAGTTGTTAGAAAACAAGTCACGCTCAGCACATAAAGAAGCCTATCAAAAAGTTGCTTTTTTTAGAGCTTTAGAAGTGTATAATAACGCCAAGTACTCAGATGCAAAAGAACTTTTGAACCGTTCGCTGTCAACTCCTATAAATCCAATTTATAAAGCACGTGCAACCTATTGGAAAGCCGAATCAAATTATCAGTTATCCAATTTTAAGGAAGCTTTAGAAGGATTTTTAGATTTTAAAAACAATACCGAAAGTCCGCAACTTGACGAATTTAAAAACTTTGAATACAACCTAGCTTATACCTATTTTAAACAAAAACAATACGCCTTAGCCATCAATACCTTTCAGTCTTTTATCGCTACAGAACCTAAAAACTTAGTTTTATTAAGTGATTCATTTTTGAGATTGGGCGATTCTTATTTTGTAACGACTCAATACAGCCCTGGTATTGACGCCTATGGAGCCGCTTTAAAATTGGGTCGAATAGAGTTGGATTATGCCACCTTCCAGATTGCCGTAAGTCATGGCTATTTAGGTCAAATTTCTGATAAAATTATAGGCTTAAATAAAGTGCTGAAATTTAAAAAATCACATCTAAAAGACCAAGCTTTGTTTGAATTGGCAAATACGTATGTCAATCAAGGAATGCCCGAAAAAGCACTCCCTTATTACAGTCAATTAATCACTGATTATTCATCTAGTGTATTGGTGTCTAAAGCATTGCTTCGCAAAGGGTTGATGTTATACAATCGAGGGGATTCTAAAGCTGCACTTGAGAACTTAAACAAGGTCGCTGTCAACTATCCATCCACACCCGAAGCGTTTCAAGCGATTAGTACTTCGCGCTCAATTTATATTGATTTAGGTCAAGTTGAAAGCTATGCCGCTTGGGTTCAAACCCTGGAGTATGTTGGGGTAACAGATACCGAATTGGATGAAGCCACTTATGAAGCAGCTGAAAAACAATACTTAGACAATAATACCGCCAAGGCCATCGACTTGTTTAACGGCTATATTGCTCGTTTCTCTGCAGGAAAACACCTCCTTAAAGCTCATTTTTATCTTGCAGAATTATATTATAAGAGTGAGTTATCGGAAAATGCACTCCCACATTATACATTTGTTTGCGAACAATCTACCAATGAATTTACAGAACCGGCCTTATTAAAAGCATCTGAAATAACCTTAGCCTCACAAACATTTGAAACTGCACTGCCATTATTATCTCGATTAGAATTGGAATCCAAATCCCCTCAAAACAGATTATACGCACAGTCTAATTTAATGAAAACCTATTTTCAATTGGAAGATTATGACGCTGCAATTCGGTATTCAGAACGCATTCTCGATAACTCAAAAACAGATACCTACATTAAGAGTGATGCCCACATTATCATTGCCCGTGCAGCAATGAAAACTAACAATGAAGCCAAAGCACGTGCTGCCTATGCCCAAGTAAAAACCATTGCTACAGGAGAGATGGGAGCAGAAGCACAGTATTTTGAAGCCTATTTTAAATATCTTGATGGAACTCATGAAACGTCCAATGAAAGCGTTCAAGAACTGATTAAAAAATTCTCTAGTTATAAATATTATGCTTCCAAAGGGTTGATTATTATGGCTAAGAATTTTCTGGCACTTGACGATGTATTTCAAGCCACTTATATCTTAGAAAATGTAATTCAAAATTTCACCGAATTTCCAGAGATTACTGCCGAAGCCCAAGTCGAATTGGATCGTATCAAAACTGAAGCCGCTAAAACAAATGCATCAATTGAAGTCGATTCTGAAAATGAAAACTAATTATATGAATAGTAGATTAATAAAACAGTTGTGTTTAGTGTCAATTTTGATGCTCTTGTTTAAAATAGACAATTTAGGCGCACAAAATAAAGAGTCCCGTTCTCAAGATACAGTTGACACCCAAGTTGTAAGTATAGTAAAACCGTACACACCAAAAATATCCGACGCATTTAAGTTAAAGCAAACCCCACGAATGGGAAGTTACGAGACATCTCAGAAACCGGTCAAATACACCATTTTTTCGATACCAGTAGCTTCTACCTTTACACCCGCAAAAGGGAATTCTGTAGGATTAGATAAACTTAAAAAAGAAAAATTATTTCAAAATTATGCCTCTTTAGGGTATGGTAATTATGGAACGATTTCAGGGAATTTATACCTAAATCACCGCCTTGGACGTGGAGAGCGTATTGGTGGATATATTGAACACCACTCGTCACAAGGAGGTATCGATGACTTACAACTCGAAGATGGTTTTTCAAATAATAACATTCAAGTTAACTATGTCAAAAGTCTAAAAACCTTTGTTTGGAATACCGAGGCAGCATTTCAACGGCAAGCCGTGAATTGGTATGGACTTCCATTTGAAACAACAACAGCTCTCGATTCAAAACAGGTGTATTCTACAATCGAATTGGGCAGTGATGTACAGTTTACCAAGGGTGTTTTTAGAAGCGGGAAAATTCATTTACGCCGATTCTCGGATGCTTACGAATCGCAAGAATACCACCTTAGAGGTGAAACAAAACTTCAATTAAACGTGCTTGACAGTCCAATTAATTCCATTATTAAAGTGGATTATTTAAAAGGAAGCTTTGCTAAAAATTATAATGGATTAGAGACTCAAAATTATGGAAATATTCAGTTTTCAGCCGCCCCAAGTTATCTGTATATTCAAGATGATTTTACAGTTTCAGCAGGGTTTAAGGCCTATTATTTGATGGATTCTGAACAGAACAAAAATGACTTTTACATCTATCCGAATATAGAAGCGAGTTACGCTGTTGTCAACTCAATTGTGGTGGCCTATGCAGCTATCAAAGGAGATTTATATCAAAACACCTATTTCGATTTTGTACAAAGCAACCCATTTGTGTCGCCAACACTAGAGATTCGTCCAAGTTCAACGCCCTACAAAGTAGTTGTTGGGACCAAAGGAAAACTCTCTCAAACAATTGGATATGATTTAAATGGAAGCTTTACTCGTGAGCAAAACAAAGCCCTTTTTAGAACTCATAGCATTCAAAATTTATCAGTGCCCAATAATTACAATCGAGGAAATTCCTTTGGAGTTGTGTATGATGATGTCGAAGTGTTCAATATTTCAGGCGCTTTAGAAATTGATATGAGTCAAAAACTAAATGTACGTCTGAAAGGGGATCTTTATAAATTTACCAGTGATATGCAGCCCACTACTTGGAATTTACCAGAATTCGAAGCCTCTTTATTTTTAGAATATAAATTCTCAGAAAAATTAATAATGGCTGCAAATCTATTTTATTGGGGGTCAAGACAAGATACAACCAATTTTGAAGGGCAATTAATTCCAGAACCAATTGCTCCTAATGTTACTCTCGACTCGTTTTTAGATGCAAATGTTCAAATTACGTATGAAATAACCAACCAATTTGGTGCGTTCGTGAAAGCCAATAATATAGCCAATAATAGCTATAACCGTTGGAATCATTATCCTGTACAAGGGTTTCAGATTTTAGGAGGCGTGAGTTATAAATTTGACTTTTAACCGACTGTTAGTTTTGCGAGAAAGTCAAAATGAGGTCCTTCTTTAACCAATTCACAGTTTAGCCCTACCTGATTGCAAGCTATTTTTAAGCGTTCAAAATCGAGATACATCCAGTCAAAGGTAACTGTTTCACCCTTATAGCGTACCGTATAATCCAGTTCGCCGTAATAATCTTTAATGCCATCCATCCAGTACCCACCATCTTCGTCTTGATACATATACTTTATGTCTGAAGAATCAATTAGAATTTGACCTTCATGATTGAGAAGTGTTTTAAGATGGTTCAATACTAAAGGCGTATGAGCCAAAGATTGAAAAATCCCCGAACCATTCATCAATAAAAGTAGCGTGTCAAAAGATGCGGTTTCATTCATAACGTCTAAGACCTCTGCGTTTTTCAACCCTCTTAGCTGACAGGTTTTGATAGCTCCTTCTGAAATGTCGATGGATTTTACTTTCAGACCTTTAGATTTTAAATAAAGACTGTGACTTCCAGCGCCACATCCCACGTCCAAAACACTTCCTTTAGTTAGCTCTAAGGCTGTTTGTTCTAAGACGGGCATCTCAGAAAAATTTCTAAATAAATAAGGGAGTGGTAAAACATCTTCTTCAGAAATACTTGTAGAAGTGACGAGGTCTTCTGTGTAATTTCCTTGTTGATAATCTAAAATGGCAGTTCCAAAAACATCTTTCATGGGGGGTGTTTTAAATGGGAATCTAATTTAA
This sequence comes from Flavobacteriaceae bacterium, assembly GCA_018608725.1. Lineage (GTDB taxonomy): Bacteria > Bacteroidota > Bacteroidia > Flavobacteriales > Flavobacteriaceae > Hel1-33-131. The sequence continues at coordinate 2,830 of JABAZA010000083.1, read as the reverse complement.
ATTCTAGATTCCTTTAAATTCAAACAAAGATAAGTAAAAGGGATGAAATGTGTTTTTACTCATCATAAAATAGGGATTAGGAATTGAGGGATGAACAAAAAAAACATTAGTAAATACTGAACTATTTATTCTTAATTTTGCAATATGCAAAACCAATTAGAATCTCTTTCCAAAAAAGTCAAAGAACACCAAAAAAAACACCGTAACTTTTTTATAAAGCTCAGAAAAAAAACACCCAAAAATCTCGATGCCATTATGGAAAAATTGCATGAGGACGAGTTTAAAAAAACAGATTGCCTCCAGTGTGCGAATTGTTGCAAAACTACCAGTCCAATTTTTACCAAGAAAGATATCGAACGTATTTCAAAAGCTTTCAGAATTAAAACGCGTCAATTTATAGATACCTATCTTCATATGGATGAAGATCAGGATTATGTCTTAAACACCTCTCCTTGTACCTTTTTAGCCGCTGATAATTCCTGTAATATTTATGAGGTGCGTCCAAAAGCCTGTCGAGAATATCCCCATACGGATCGAAAAAGTTTTGAAAAAATATCAGACCTTACTCTAAAGAATGTTGCAATCTGCCCAGCAACATTTAATATTGTAGAAGCATTAAGAGCTAAATTAAAATAAGTATATTTATCAAACTTTATAATGTGTATATGGAACATCTCATTGAATATTTTGAAACCATTCCTTCACTCCATCGTGGTCTAATCCTTGTTGGTGGATTGACGTTTTTTTGGTTTTTAGAAGGCACATTGCCGTTGTTTAAATTTGGTTATAACAAATGGAAACACGCACTCCCAAACCTGTTTTTCACCTTCACAACCATTCTTATTAATTTTGCGTTGGCCTTTTTATTACTCAATTCTTCTGATTGGGTTGTGCTAAATGATTTTGGGATTCTTAACTGGCTTCCAGAAATGCCCTTTTGGCTCTATGTTGTTGTAGGGGTATTTTTAATGGATTTTGTAGGCGCTTACTTGCCACATTATACAGAACACAAAGTTCCACCACTTTGGATGGTCCATTTGGTTCATCATTCAGACCATAAAGTCGATACCACCACTGCCAACCGCCACCACCCCTTAGAAAGTGTGATACGATATGTGTTTACCCTAGCAGGCGTTTTTATTATTGGTGCACCTATCGGAATTGTCATGCTTTATCAATCACTCTCTTTAGTTGCCACACAGTTTAGTCATGCCAATATCAAACTCCCTAAAAAATTAGATTATTTTTTGAGTTTTGTTTTAGTGTCACCAGATATGCATAAAATTCACCACCATTACCAATTGCCTTATACCGATGCGAATTATGGCAATATTTTTTCGATTTGGGATCGTCTTTTCGGAACCTATATCTATATGGAAAGAGAACGGATTGTGTATGGGGTGGACACCTTTCCGAATGAGGCAGAAAACAGCAGTCTAAAACAGCTATTAAAACAACCATTTCAAGGCTATAGAAAACCTACAACGGATACAGTAGGTAAGGAGTTCTAAGCAGTTTGTAGCGTTCTAAATCTGGTTTCCAACTCTCGCGAATTTCATCTGCAGACAAGCCTGCTTCAATTTGGTTTTGTAGTAATTTTACCCCCGCTAATTTGGTAAAAAATGGATTGAAAAACTCAGACTTATTTTCTGTATTTTGATACGCCTCTAACAACCATTTTAATTCTAAATGCGATAAATTCGGATGCTCTTTTAAATTCAATCCTTTACAAATTTTAGCGTCGTGTTTCGGGTATTTAGCTCCCACATTGGGAGTGGGTATGAATTCAAAATTATAGTCAGAACCCTCTAAAAAAGGACTTCCAAACACTTGAAATTGAAGTTCCGTTCCCCGTCCCACACTCACATTAGTACCCTCAAATAAACACAAACTCGGATACAAATTAATTGCGGCTGCATTCGGAAGGTTTGGAGAGGGGTTTATGGGGAGATTATAAACGGTTTGATGGGTGTAATTTTCTACAGGAATCACTTTTAGAGTGCATTGAACTCCCTCAGAAAGCCAGCCTTCGCCGTTAATCATTTTGGCATATTCTCCAACCGTCATTCCATGGACTATTGGCACAGGGTGCATTCCTACAAAACTAGAATTGTTTAAATCTAAAATAGGACCATCCACATAGTGTCCGTTTGGATTCGGTCGGTCCAAAACAAGGACTGTAATCCCCAACTCAGCACAAGTTTCCATGATGTAATGAAGGGTCGATAAGAATGTATAGAAACGCGCTCCCACATCCTGAACATCAAAAATAACAACATCCAAACCGTTCAAAGTTTTAGCATCTGGTTTTTTATTTGCACCATACAAAGACACAATTGGAACGCCACTGCCAGAATCAACACCATCTTTCACATATTCCCCAGCATCTGCTATGCCTCTAAATCCATGTTCGGGAGCAAAGACTTTTTTGACCGCAACATTTAAACTCAACAATGAATCTACCAAATGCGTGTATCCATCTTCCTTAAAAATAACAGAAGTTTGATTGGCTAAAATTCCAACAGTTTTATTTTTCAGAATTGGTAAATACATTTCGGTTTGTTGTGCTCCAACACGCAAAGGACTTTGTGCTTGCGAATTAGTTTGGTTTCGGCACGATAGAAGTGTCAAAACAAATAATAAAACTGTATTTTTGATAAAATTTAAATGCATTTATAAGTTTTGAATTACGAGTATTTTTTAGCCAAACGAATCATTGGAAATAAGTCCTATAAAAGTAGTGTATCGGCGCCAATAATAAAAATCGGAATTGCAGCCATTGCAATTAGCATTATTGTAATGCTCATCGCGATTGCAACTGGCATTGGTT
>JABAZA010000019.1 GCA_018608725.1 Flavobacteriaceae bacterium | reverse complement strand
TGGAATGTCAAACATGTCATGGACCTGTAGAAGAAATGGAAATTATGTATCAGTTCTCTCCATTAACGATGGGCTGGTGTATCAACTGTCATAGAGAAACAAATGTAAAAGTACAAGACAACGCCTACTATGATAAAATTCACGAAGCCCTCACTAAGAAATATGGTGTTGAGCAACTGACTGCTGCCCAAATGGGAGGGTTAGAGTGTGGAAAATGTCATTATTAGGAATTAAATAAAACGATCAACAAGTAACATTAGATATATGTCATCAAATAAGAAATACTGGAAAAGTGTTGAGGAGCTAAATCCAAGTCATAGTTCCGCTGTTGAGACGCTTAAACAAAAGGAGTTCACACAAGAAATCCCTGTAGATGAATTTTTAGGCGACAAAGAAACCCTAGATTCTTCTAGTACAACACGTCGTGATTTCTTAAAATATGTAGGATTCAGTACGGCAGCAGCATCTTTAGCAGCCTGTGAAGGACCAGTGATCAAATCGATTCCTTACGTGGTTCAGCCAGAAGAAATTATTCCTGGCGTAGCAAATTATTATGCAACAGCGATTGCTAATGGGTATGATTTTGCAAGTGTTTTAATCAAAACACGAGAAGGCCGTCCTATTAAAGTAGAATCTAACAGTCTTGCAAAAGCTAGCGGTGGGATCAACGCCAGAGTCCAAGCTTCTGTATTAGACTTATATGACAATCAAAGACTTGCAGGTCCACAAAAAGAGGGTCAAGAAATCAGCTGGGGAGAACTTACAGCAGAAGTGGCTCAAAAATTAGAGGCATTAAAAGGGTCTGATAAATCAATAGTGTTACTAACACAAACCTTTGCAAGTCCATCGACTTCAAAATTGATATCTGACTTTAAACAAAACTATGGAAATGTAACTCATGTCGTTTATGATGCGATATCAGAATCGGCTGCGGCAGATGCGTTCCAAAACAAATATGGCTCAAGAGCATTGGCCAATTACGATTTTTCAAAAGCTCAAACCATTGTTTCTATAGGTGCTGACTTTTTAGGCGATTGGCAAGGTGGAGGTTTTGACGCTGCTTATGCACAAGGACGAGTTCCTAAAAATGGAAAAATGTCGCGTCACATTCAGTTTGAAGCAAATATGAGTTTATCAGGTGCAAATGCTGATAAACGTGTGGCAATGAAACCATCACAACAAAAAGTAGCGCTTGCAAAACTTTATGGAAAATTAGTTGGAACGGCTGTTGGAGGGGAACTTCCTGCACATTTAGAAACAGCTGTAAATAATGCGGCTTCTGAACTGCTTAAAGCCGGTTCTAATGCGGTGGTCCTTACAGGGATTCAAGATGTGAATGCACAAAATATTGTTTTGGCCATCAACGAAAAACTAAACAGTAAAGCGTTTGATCCAAACAACCCAATCCTAACCCGTCAAGGGAATGATAAAGCGGTTGCTCAATTGGTGTCAGATATGAATTCAGGTACCGTTGGTGCTGTGATCATGGCTGGGGTCAATCCAGCATACACACTTCCAAATGCAGATGCTTTTGTCAAAGGATTAAAACAAACAGAATTATCTTTAGCTTTCACCATGAAAAATGATGAAACCGCTTCTGTATCTCAATATGTTGCTGCGACGTCTCATTATTTAGAATCTTGGGGCGATTTAGAAACTAAAAAAGGACATTATGGGCTCATGCAACCAACAATTCGTCCTTTATTTGATACCAAACAATTTCAAGATGTTTTATTAGAATTAGTTGGGACTTCAGAGTCTTATCATGATTTTATAAAGTCGTATTGGAATAGTAATGTATTAAAAGGTACTTCTTGGAATGAGAGCTTACACGATGGTGTGTATGTGTCATCTTCATCTGCAACATTAGACACTGCAGATGCTTTTGATGGGAGTGCAATCTCAGAAATAGGAGCTGCAGCGAATGTACTTGCCGCAACAGTATCTTCAGGAATGGAGCTTACATTGTATCCAAAAACGGGGATGGGAGATGGCCAACAAGCTAACAACCCTTGGTTGCAAGAATTTCCTGATCCTTTGACAAGAACTACTTGGGATAACTATTTAACAGTCTCGGAATTTGATGCTAAAGAATTAGGATTCTTTTTAGAAACCAGTACTTTTTTCAGTGAAAACCGTCATGATGCTGATGGTGGATTGAACGGAAAATATGCAAATGTGACCGTAAATGGTGTCACTGTAAAAGTTCCAGTGATCATTCAACCAGGGCAAGCAAGAGACACCGTTGGAATGTCCTTTGGATATGGCCGAACGGAAGGTCTCAAAGCAGAAATGCAAACAGGTGTCAACGCCTACCCATTATATACTGATTTTAACAATGTTCAAACCGCTACTGTAGAGCTCACAGATGGTAAGCATGAATTTGCTTGTGTTCAGTTGCACAATACGCTAATGGGGAGAGGTGATATTATCAAGGAAACAACCCTAGAGATTTTCAATACAGAATCAGCAGCGAATTGGAACCACGTCAGTGTGGTATCATTGAACCATGAAGAAACGCCTGTGGATTCACCAGATGTAGATTTATGGGATGAGTTTGATCGTTCGATTGGACATCATTTTAACTTGTCCATTGACTTAAATTCTTGTACAGGGTGTGGTGCCTGTGTGATAGCATGTCATGCAGAAAACAACGTTCCGGTTGTAGGAAAAGAAGAAATTCGTAGAAGTCGCGACATGCACTGGCTACGTATCGATAGATATTATTCTTCAGATGAAACATTTGAAGGCGATAACACAACCAAAGACAACATTCAAGGTTTAGGAAGTTCATTAAGTACTTTTGGAGAGATGGAATTACCATCTGAAAATCCACAAGTTGCTTTTCAACCCATCATGTGTCAGCACTGTAACCATGCACCATGTGAAACCGTTTGTCCAGTAGCAGCGTCATCTCATGGTCGTCAGGGTCAGAATCATATGGCGTATAACCGATGTGTTGGAACGCGTTATTGCGCTAACAACTGTCCTTATAAAGTACGTCGATTCAACTGGTTCTTATACAACGAGAATGACGAATTCGATTATCATATGAATAACGATTTAGGACGTATGGTAGTTAATCCAGATGTTACCGTTCGATCTAGAGGTGTGATGGAAAAATGTTCGATGTGTATTCAAATGACACAAAAAACAATTTTGGATGCTAAACGTGACGGAAGAGAAGTAAATCCAGACGAATTCAAGACCGCTTGTTCTTCGGCATGTGATTCAGGAGCGATTGTTTTTGGAGATATCAATAATAAGAAAAGTGCAATTACTGAACTTAAAGATGATGAGCGTGCTTATCATTTATTAGATCATGTTGGTACAAAACCAAATGTGGTTTATCAAGTGAAAGTAAGAAACACAAACGAAGCATAAATAATTAAGAAATAATACAAAAGGATTATGGCGTCTCATTACGAAGCACCTATCAGAAGACCATTAGTTACAGGAGAAAAATCATATCATGATGTGACCTTGGACGTTGTTGCACCTGTTGAAGGAAAAGCAAACAAATTATGGTGGATAGTATTTTCTATTGCACTTGCAGCTTTTGGCTGGGGAATAGGGTGTATGATTTATACCGTCTCTACGGGGATTGGTACTTGGGGTCTGAACAAAACTGTTGGTTGGGCTTGGGATATTACAAACTTTGTTTGGTGGGTTGGTATTGGACATGCAGGAACTCTGATTTCAGCAGTACTCCTCTTATTCAGACAAAAATGGCGTATGGCGATTAACCGTTCTGCGGAAGCCATGACGATTTTCTCTGTTATTCAAGCTGGATTGTTTCCAATCATTCACATGGGAAGACCTTGGTTAGCATACTGGGTATTGCCAATTCCAAATCAATTTGGGTCGTTATGGGTTAATTTTAACTCGCCTTTACTGTGGGATGTATTTGCAATTTCTACTTATTTATCTGTATCACTTGTGTTTTGGTGGACAGGTTTATTACCAGATTTTGCCATGATTCGTGATCGTGCAGTAAGACCTTTCCAAAAGAAAATATATTCCTTATTGAGTTTTGGATGGAGTGGACGAGCAAAGGACTGGCAACGTTTCGAAGAAGTATCTTTGGTACTTGCAGGACTTGCAACGCCCTTAGTTTTATCGGTACACACAATTGTATCTTTTGATTTTGCTACCTCAGTAATCCCGGGATGGCATACCACAATTTTCCCACCTTATTTTGTAGCAGGTGCGATTTTCTCTGGGTTTGCCATGGTAAACACCTTATTAATTATCATGCGTAAAGTGTGTAACCTCGAAGATTATATCACTGTTCAGCACATCGAATTGATGAATATCGTAATTATGATTACGGGATCTATTGTTGGAGTTGCATATATCACTGAATTATTTATCGCTTGGTACTCAGGAGTTGAATACGAACAATATGCTTTCTTAAACAGAGCAACAGGTCCTTACGCTTGGGCGTATTGGGCAATGATGTCTTGTAATGTGTTTTCACCACAATTTATGTGGTTCAAAAAATTAAGAACAAGTATTATGTTCTCTTTCTTTATTTCCATTGTTGTAAATATCGGAATGTGGTTTGAGCGTTTTGTGATTATAGTAACCTCTCTCCACAGAGATTATTTACCATCCTCATGGACAATGTTTTCACCAACGTTTGTAGATATTGGAATTTTTATTGGAACTATCGGTTTCTTCTTTGTGTTATTCTTGTTATACTCTAGAACGTTCCCAGTAATTGCACAAGCAGAAGTCAAAACCATATTAAAGTCTTCAGGACAACGTTATAAAAATATTAGAGAAGCAGGTGGAAGCTTAGTAGGAACTGGTTCAGATGAACGAACAGCTCCAAAGTCAAAACCAGTGAAAAAAACACCTAAAAAGAAAAAAGAGTAGCCTATGGGATCTTCTAAAGTTATTCACGCACTATATACAGATGATGACGTATTGTTGGCAGCAGTTAAAGCTGTTAAAAATGAAAAGCATCACATCGAAGAAATATTCACGCCTTTCCCAGTCCATGGATTGGATAAAGCAATGGGATTAGAACCCACACGTATTGCCATCGCTGCATTTATGTATGGCTGTGTTGGTTTAATTGTGGCTACGGTCATGATGAATTATATCATGATAGAAGACTGGCCTCAAAATATTGGAGGAAAACCTAGTTTTAGCTACATCGAAAACATGCCGGCATTTGTGCCAATTATGTTTGAATTAACCGTCTTTTTTGCGGCGCACCTAATGGTGATTACATTTTATTTAAGAAGTAGAATGTGGCCGTTTAAAAATGCAGAAAATCCGGATCCAAGAACTACCGATGACCATTTTCTAATGGAAATCCCTGTTCATGACAACGAAAAGGAATTAAAAGCCCTTCTGACCAAATCAGGCGCAGTAGAGGTTCATATTGTTGATAAAGAAGCACATTAGTATTATGAAAAGTGTATCAAAAATAATCGTTTTAGTATTGACCTTTGGAACCGTGTTTTCATGTCAAAATGATAACAGTCCAAACTATCAATACTTTCCAAACATGTATAAGTCTATTGGCTATGAAGCCTATGGTGAATATGAAGTTTTTCCGAATTCTCAACAAGCCTTATTGCCTGTTGAAGGAACAATCTCTAGAGGACATTCTTTATATGAATATGAAAACACAAACGAAGGCTATGCAGCAGCACTTTCCGATTTGAAATTTCCTCTAGAATCCACTGAATTGGATGCTAAAAGAGGTAAGGAATTATATGATATCTATTGTGGTATCTGTCACGGAAACAAAGGAGCTGGACAAGGAAAACTTGTCAAAAGAGAAAAAATTCTTGGAGTTCCAAGTTATGCAGATAGAGCTATTACCGAAGGAAGTATTTACCATGTAATATATTACGGTAAAAACACTATGGGATCTTATGCAAATTTATTAAATGAGGAAGAACGTTGGCAAGTTACTGCCTATGTTGAAACCCTTAGAGCAGAATTAAAAAAATAAGAAAAGTAAAACATTTATATCAATATGTACACGTTTTCAAAAAGACTTAAAATTGTTTCTCTTGCTCTATTCGTTATTGGCGTAATAGGATGGGGTACAAGCTATGTAGAATCTCACGGGTTAACCCTTGATGATGTCAAAGTACTGTTAGCAGAAGAAAATTCGCACCATGGAGCAGACGCTTCTCATGGTGAAGAAACAACTGAAGCAACACATCACGATGTTCAAACAGATGCTGAGGCTCATGCAGCGATGATTCATTCCACACATGATTCCGATGCGCATTCGGAAGAGTCACATCATGACGATGCGCACGCAGAACACGTTCTGCATCAAATGCACAACAGACCTTATGCAGCTTTATATGTAGCAGCGTTCTTCTTTTTTATGATCTCTTTAGGTGTACTCGCTTTTTATGGCATACAATATGCCGCTCAAGCAGGATGGTCTCCCGTACTTTTTAGAGTGATGGAAGCCATTACATATTATGTTTTACCTGGAGGACTCATTGTTTTAGGAATCGCTTTATGGGCAGGAGATCACATCTTTATATGGATGGATCCAGAAGTGGTAGCACATGACGAACTCATTCAAGCAAAATCGGGTTGGTTAGATAAAACATGGTTTGCTATTCGCGGCTTGATTTTTATTGCAGGATGGAGTTTATACCGTTATTTCTCTCGTAAATTTTCATTAGCGCAAGATTTAGCCGATGTGAATGACAATAGCAACTTTAAAAAGAACTTTAGAATTTCAGCTGCATTCCTAGTATTTTATATCTATACAGAATCTATAATGTCTTGGGATTGGATTATGAGTGTCGATCCACACTGGTTTAGTACCTTATTTGGGTGGTACGTATTTGCAAGTATGTTTGTAAGTGGAATCACGGTAATAGCACTAATCACAATTTACTTAAAGTCTAAAGGATTGATGGAATTTGTAAACGACAGCCACCTTCATGATTTAGCAAAATTTATGTTTGCCATTAGTGTATTCTGGACCTATTTATGGTTCTCACAATTTATGCTTATTTGGTATGCAAATATCCCTGAAGAAGTAACGTATTTTGTAACTCGTATAGAAGACTATAACCTACCATTCTTTGGAATGATCATTTTAAACTTTATTTTCCCATTCTTAGTACTCATGAATAGCGATTATAAACGTGTGCCTTGGTTCATAGTAATGGCGGGTATTGTGATTTTGTTCGGACATTATATTGATGTTTTCAATATGATTATGCCGGCTACAGTAGGAGACCGATGGTTTATAGGTGTTCCTGAAATTAGTGCAATACTATTGTTTTTAGGATTATTCTTATTCATTGTTTTTTATGCGCTTTCAAAAGCACCATTATTAGCAAAAGGAAATCCTTTTATCAAGGAAAGTGAACACTTTCATTATTAATTAAAATTTAAAAAGACAACATATAACGATGACTGGCTTATTAACAATCTTAATTTTATTAGGGATCACTATTGCAATTTGGCAAATGGTCAAAATCTTTGATTTAGCACAAGTAAATAAAGATCTATCTCAAGTTGCAAACGATGGTGACAACAAAGTTCAAGGATACCTTATGTTAGCCTTTTTAGGCTTTATTTATGGGATCACAATTGTGTCATTTGCACTTTGGGGGGATTTACCTCTAACCTCTAATTCAGCTTCTGAACATGGCCCTGAAATCGATCGTTTAATGATCATTTCTATGGTGGTGATTTTTATTGTTCAAACAATCACACAGTTTCTATTACACTACTTCGCCTTTAAATACAAAGGAGAAAAAGGACGTAAAGCATTATTTTATGCAGATAACGATAAGTTAGAATTTATTTGGACGGTTATTCCTGTGATTGTTTTGGCAGGACTTATAATGTATGGCTTATTCACATGGACGGACATCATGACTATTGACGAAGATGAAGATCCAATAGTTATAGAACTGTATGCACAACAATTTAACTGGAAAGCACGCTATGCTGGTGAAGACAATGTATTAGGAAAAGCCAATGTGCGACTTATCAATCTTGATAATGCCAATATTTTAGGATTAGACGAAGCAGATCCAAACGCACAAGATGATATTATTACCACAGAATTACACCTTCCTGTAGGTGTTCCGGTATTATTTAAAATGCGATCACAAGACGTTTTACACTCTGCATACATGCCTCACTTTAGAGCGCAAATGAATTGTGTACCAGGAATGATTACTCAATTTGCATTTACACCAACAGTGACCACTGAAGAAATGCGATTGAATCCAGACATTTATGAAAAAGTAAGAAACATCAATAAAATCAGAGTCAATAAAAGTAAAGAACTACAAGCCAAAGGCGAAGAACCACTTGATAGCTATGAATTTGATTACTTATTGCTTTGTAATAAAATATGTGGAAAGTCGCACTATAACATGCAAATGAAAATTATTGTAGAATCTGAAGAAGACTACAAGGCATGGTTACAAGAACAAAAATTATTCAAGAACTCTTTAGTTCAAAATTAAAAAATTAAAGAAATAACAATATAAGATTATGTCAGCACAGGTAGATACTCACGCACACCAAGACGATCATGGACATCATCCCAAAGAAACTTTCATAACGAAATACATTTTTTGTCAGGATCACAAAATGATCGCCAAGCAGTATTTAATTACTGGGGTTATTATGGGAGTGATAGGAATTTTAATGTCTTTGTTAATGCGTATGCAAATTGCATGGCCAACAGAACCAAATGTAATTTTTGATGCCCTTCTAGGAAAGTGGGCACCAGGCGGTGTAATGGATGCTGATATCTATTTAGCCTTAGTAACCATTCATGGAACCATTATGGTATTCTTTGTTCTGACCGCTGGTTTGAGTGGAACTTTTAGTAACTTATTAATCCCATTACAAATTGGAGCACGAGATATGGCTTCAGGATTTCTTAATATGATCTCTTACTGGTTATTCTTTTTATCAAGTGTAATCATGATTATTTCCTTATTTGTTGAAGCAGGACCGGCAGCAGCAGGTTGGACAATTTATCCTCCATTGAGTGCCTTGCCACTAGCGCAAGGAGGGTCTGGAGCTGGAATGACTTTATGGTTGGTGTCCATGGCTATTTTTATTGCCTCCTCATTATTAGGATCACTAAACTATATTGTAACAGTTCTAAACCTGAGAACAAAAGGAATGTCAATGACAAGACTTCCCTTAACAATATGGGCGTTTTTTATCACTGCTGTGATTGGAGTCGTATCCTTTCCCGTATTACTATCGGCGGCCTTATTACTCATCATGGACCGTAGTTTTGGAACCTCGTTCTTCTTATCAGATATATTTATTCAAGGGGAAGTATTACATTATCAAGGTGGATCTCCCGTATTATTTGAGCACTTATTCTGGTTCTTAGGACATCCAGAAGTTTACATCGTATTACTTCCAGCCCTAGGAATTACGTCCGAAGTCATTGCAACAAATTCTCGGAAACCTATTTTTGGATACCGCGCAATGGTTGCCTCTATTTTAGCGATAGCATTCTTGTCAACAATCGTATGGGGACACCATATGTTTATCTCAGGAATGAATCCATTTTTAGGATCCGTATTTACATTCACGACCTTACTTATTGCCATCCCATCTGCTGTAAAAGCATTCAACTATATTACTACCTTATGGAAAGGAAATTTACAGTTGAATCCAGCCATGTTGTTTTCAATTGGCTTGGTCTCTACTTTTATTACAGGAGGATTAACAGGAATCATACTTGGCGACAGTGCTTTAGATATTAATGTTCATGACACCTATTTTGTTGTGGCACACTTCCACTTAGTAATGGGGATATCAGCATTGTACGGATTGTTTGCAGGAGTTTACCATTGGTTCCCAAAAATGTTTGGACGAATGCTTAATAAAAACTTAGGATACATTCACTTTTGGGTCACAGCAATATGTGCTTATGGCGTATTTTTCCCAATGCACTTTATTGGAATGGCAGGACTGCCAAGACGTTATTATACCAACAGTAACTTCCCATTATTTGACGACACTTCAAATGTTCAGATACTAATTACCGTCTTTGCACTTGTTGGTGGATTATTTCAATTGGTATTCTTATGGAACTTTGTACACAGTATGTTCTATGGTAAAAAAGCAGAACAAAACCCATGGAGATCTAATACTTTAGAGTGGACCACTCCTGTAGAACATATGCATGGAAACTGGCCAGGAGCAATCCCTCACGTACATCGTTGGGCTTATGATTATAGCAAGCCAGGTCATGATGAAGACTTTGTGCAACAACACATCCCTTTAAAAGAAGGAGAAGAAGAACTACAACACTAGATACTAAGCAACTAAATAATATATTTAAAAGCCTTTCTTAAAAACAAGAAAGGCTTTTTCTTTATATTTGTGTATATGAATGAAAATCTGGATCCAACCGACGACCATTTCTCAGCTGAAGAACACGATATTGAAAAGGTATTAAGACCCCTTTCATTTGATGATTTTGCAGGGCAAGACCAAGTTCTTGAAAACCTACAAATTTTTGTAGAAGCCGCTGTTGAACGCGACGAAGCCTTGGATCACACCTTGTTTCATGGACCTCCAGGACTTGGTAAAACTACCCTAGCACATATTCTTGCCAATGAACTTGGAGTTGGAATCAAAGTTACCTCAGGCCCTGTATTGGACAAGCCAGGAGACCTTGCAGGCTTACTTACCAATTTGGAAGATAGGGACGTATTATTTATTGACGAAATTCACCGTTTGAGCCCAATTGTAGAAGAGTATTTATATTCTGCAATGGAAGATTATAAAATCGATATTATGATTGAATCTGGACCCAATGCACGCACGGTTCAAATCAACTTAAACCCTTTTACCTTAATAGGAGCAACAACAAGGTCTGGGCTATTAACTGCTCCAATGCGTGCCCGATTTGGTATTAGCAGTCGCTTACAATACTATTCAACCGAACTGTTGTCAACAATCATTCAAAGAAGTGCAGAGATTTTAAAAGTCCCCATCAATATAGAGGCTGCTATAGAAATTGCAGGTCGTAGTCGAGGAACCCCTCGTATAGCTAATGCACTGTTACGTCGCGTTAGAGATTTTGCACAAATTAAGGGCAACGGGAAAATTGATATTGCCATCGCTAAATTTGGGTTGAAAGCCCTGAATGTTGATGCCCATGGATTGGATGAAATGGACAATAAAATTTTGACCACCATTATTGATAAATTTAAAGGAGGTCCTGTTGGGGTCACCACCATTGCAACCGCCGTGAGTGAAAGCCCAGAAACGATTGAAGAAGTTTACGAACCTTTTTTAATTCAACAAGGATTTATTATGCGAACCCCAAGAGGTCGTGAAGTGACCGAACTTGCTTATAAACATTTAGGACGTATCAAAGGCGATATTCAAGGAGGATTGTTTTAAGATTAATTTTAAAATAGTGTCAGGCTGAACGTCGAAGCCCTAAAAAAGTTTTTATTATGTATTTATAGTACGTATACATTCTTAAATGCTCTGATGAAGCTTATTATACAGGTATAACAAACAATTTAGAAAAAAGGTTCAACGAACATCAATTTGGATTTAACAAAGAGGCATATACTTATAACAGAAGACCTTCGGTTTTAGCATTTCATCAAGAATTTAACGATGTTTTGCAAGCAATTTATTTTGAAAAGAAAATTAAAGGATGGACACGATTGAAAAAATAAGCCTTCATAAATGGAGATTTTGATATGTTGCAAATCCTTTCAGAATGTAGGAATGCAAC